>JAGWHG010000100.1:0-255 GCA_028866975.1 Microcaldota archaeon
GGTTTCACAAGAGAGGACATAAAGAAGTACATAAATGACAAGGGGATAAAGATCGAGAAGAGGCTCGTGTATATTCCTGCAAGCGATGCAGAGCGCGGAGGAATCAGGGAGGCAATGCAGAGCGATGCGATCGTCTCGCTTCTCGCTCAGGAGCAGGTAAAAAAGGAGTTCGAACTGCTAAACAAATTCCTTACAGGCCTAAAGCTCAACGCATCGTACTTCGGGATCGAGCAGGTAAAAGAGTCGCTTGAGAGT
>JAGWHG010000100.1:265-508 GCA_028866975.1 Microcaldota archaeon
CAGCGTACTAAATGACAAGCACGTCCAGGCGGTGCTGGACCTTGCGGATCTCCAAAAAGTGAAACTAGAAATATTCAACTCTCTTGACGATGCCGGAATGCAGCTTGCGAACTTCAAGAACATTGCAAGCCTCTCAAAAAGACTGGAATAGCGCTACTCTACTCTTTTTAGATGAGCCTTTAACTTGTTGCGCAGACCGAGTAACCGTCTTGGAGCGGGTAAGCATTTGTGCTTGTCCAGCTG
>JAGWHG010000101.1 GCA_028866975.1 Microcaldota archaeon
GACACCGCAGAGCGCAGCCAGGATGAGGGCGAAGGCCTACCTCGTATCATCGATGGATCCCCTTGGGTTTGGCCCTGCAACGACAACGATGTTCGGGCTCACCGGGGGAAAGGAGCCGTACAATCGGTTCTTTTTCAGAAGGCTAGTGCAGGATATCAAGGCAAATAACCCAGGCGCTTTCGTTGCAGCTGGCGGGCCTGGGATCTGGGAGATGGATATCGACCCCGAGCAGCAGGGCAAGATCGGGATAGACCTAGTCGTCTTCGGGCCTGCAGAGGCGCTTGACAAGGATTTCTGGGACTCGATGCTTGCGCGCACGATTGCAGAGAAGACCGTGCACACCCCGAGCAGCAGGATGAGGCCGGACCCCCACATGATAAAGGGCCCGAGCTTTTGGGGGATGGTGGAGATAAGCAGGGGATGCGGCAGGGGATGCCAGTTCTGCGACCTCGAGCTGATGTCGGGATTTCGGTGGATACCTAAGGAGTTCATACTCAGGGAGGCC
>JAGWHG010000010.1 GCA_028866975.1 Microcaldota archaeon
TGATACTGAAGTATATAGAGAACTGGTGAAGGAAGCCGTGGAGAAATATGGGACAACAAAAACTCTCTCGAGAATTATAAATGAAAAGCTGAAAAGAGCCCGCCCAAAGCGTGGAGGTGACATAGTAAAAAGGACTGCGGGAATGTGGAAGATTAAAGAGACCGGGTCCGAGTACGTTAGGCGTTTAAGATCAGAATCTGAAGAGAGAACAAAAAGGGTATTGCATGAGTGAGATTGTAGTGGATACGAGCATAATTATAGACCATTTAAGGAATGTCCCGAAGGCTACCGCAATTATAGAAAAAATAATGGATGGCTCGATAATCGGCTATATCTCAGTTCTGACCGAAGCAGAGCTGTTTGCCGGAAGGGACTCGGGGAAGAGTGAAGAGAGGACTCTGCTAATAGAATTGCTGTCCGTATTCAATAAGATCGACGTCAATGAGAGCATAGCCAGAATCGCCGGAGATATCAGACGCAAGTATGGAACCTCCATTAGCGATGCCATAATAGCTGCAACCTCTCTAACGGTTCAGTCCAAGTTGGTGACCCAGGACATAAGAGATTTTGAAAGAATAAAGGAAATTTCTGCAGAAAAGCCATACTAGATCCTTTACGATCATGCCTCTCTAACTACTATCTGCTGCTTATACCTTGCATGGGTATTCGGCCCTAGCACTTCCTCTGCAAACACCGAGATGATGGCGACCAATACGAATGTCACCACTGCAAAGTAGAAGGAGAACTGGAATGAGAGCGCGCTACCGAAAATCGCTATGAAGACTCCGGCGATTGGCGCTCCGAGCGCGCTGCCGAGGAATCTGAAAACAGCGTTCATCGAAGTTGCAAGGCCTGACTTTGTTCGGTCAATGCTGAGCAGCAAAGAATTCGTGTTTGGTATGTTAAGCGATGATAAGCCCATTCCCACTATCGCCGCAGCCGCTATCAGCTGTATGGCGCTAGTCGAGGTCGCTGCCACAATGAATCCGACTATGGCCACCGCAGCGCCAAATAGATAGAAAGGCTTTGTTCCAAACCTGCTAATGAACCTCCCTACAAGCGGAGCGGTTATGAGCGACATTATGGCAAAAGGCATCATAGACAGCCCCGTCACGAAGATGCTATCGCCATAGCCCGAAGGCCCAGGCGTCTCGAACTGATAAGCAAAGGTCTGATACGCAAGGAAGAATCCGAGGCCTATTACAAAGACTATCAGGTTGGCGCTAAGCACGTTCCTGATCCGAAGCAGCTTGATGTCAAGTATTGCATGGTCAAGCCTTCGTTCGAACCGGTCCAGCGCGACGAATCCTACCAGAGGGATAATTATCAGTGCAAGTATTGTAGGCGAAGTCCACCCTAGCGTTGCGCCGTCAGAGAGACCAAAGACGAGCATGCCGAGGAATATCGCCATTCCAATGGCGCCGACGTAATCGATCTTCACCCCTGGCTGCGTATGCTTAGACTCGCGCACGAACAGGTAGATGAGTATTGCGAACAGTGCGACGAACGGGACTGCAGTGTGATAAGTGGTCTGCCATCCGAAAGTATTTGACACAAGCGAACCTATCGGAAGCCCGATCGCAGCCCCAGCGCCGAACATCGCGCCCACTATGCCGATTGCCTGTGGGACCTTGTCCCGTGGGAATTGCTCTTGTATCAGCGATACCGCAAGTGGAAATATCGTAAGGCCGATTCCCTGTATTGTTCTGAGTATGAGCAGTATAGGGAATGTCGGCGCAAATCCCGTCATTGCAACCGCCACAGTGTATGCTGCAAGAACCCTGACCAAAACCTTCTTCTTGCCGTATATGTCCCCGAGCTTGCCGATTATCGGGTTGAGCGCAACACCTGAAACTAGGTATAGCGACAATACAAGGCTGACCTGCGCGGCATCGACTCCGAACTGCTTTGATATCGATGGCAATGAAGGTATCAGCATCGTCTCGATGTACATTACTATTATCACAAAGCATGCAAAGAGCAGCAGTGACTTGTTCGCGTAGCTCTTGTCGAAATTATCTCCATCCATCCTATCACTTTTACATCTGCTCTTCGAAGATGTCCCCGAAGCACCTGCAGAAATAAGTTATGGCACTCTTTTTGCTCTTCCTTCCTTTATCTGTAAGGGAATATATTATTAACTTACCTGACTTCTTGCCCGCTATGAGGCCGCTCTCTCTGAGTTCTTTGAGTGCCGGATAAATTGTGCCCGCCTTCGGCTTTTCCCCACGCCTCTTCTCAAGCTCCTTTGCCAGCTCCTCGCCGTGCATCGGCTTTTTTGAGAGAAGCCAGAGAATCTGGAATGAGAGCATGCCACGCATGTCGCAGCCGTGTTCGTACTTCATGTTTCCACTGCAATATCTATAGGGCATGCTATATATTTAAATATTTATTTCCAGATTATATATGATGTCCTATATTGGACGAGTGAGAAAAATGTACGACGGATGCAATTGCGGATACGGCGGTCACGGAATGAGGAATTTCCTGACCAAGGAAGAGAAGCTGGAGATTCTGAAGGAGTACCAGAAGAATCTCGAAGAGGAGGTAAAGGGCGTAAAGGAGAGGATCAAGGACCTCGAGAAGAACAACTAAACCTCTAAAGCCTTGCTGGCGCTGCCTTTCGAATCCTGTTCATCAGCGCCAGTCCTATTCCTTTTTCGTCGAACGACTCTATAACGCCGAATTTCCTATCAAGTCTGTCCAGTTTTATCAATGATGTGTATAGGTTTTTTGCGATTTGATACCCATCACTGCGCCGTCCAAGCTCTATCGTCTCACATCCCAGCTTTTTCTTCATGTATCTGCACGTTTCGACCGAGCCTATGAACGCAAAGTCTTTTGGCTTCTTTTTTGCAAGTTTTCCTGCTGTCTTTGCATTTGAAAGAGTTGAGAGGTATAACTTCGTGTCCGGGGAATAATGCCTATACTTTGTTCCCGGGCTTACCATTCTCGAAGCAGCGGCGAGCCCACGCGTAACCTTTGTTATGCGAGGCTTTGCGCCAAACATTTTTGTTATTTCTTCCGCTGTAAAGGGCCCCGGCCTGAGCAGCGAGAAGTCGCGCAAGTCTATTATCGATGACTCAAGCCCAAAGAAGCATTCGCCTCCGTCAAGTATGCAGTCTATTTTGCCTTTGAAGTACCTTGTTGCCTGCTTTCCTGTCGTGGCAGAGGGCTTTTTCGAGGGATTTGCACTAGGCGCAGCTATCGGCACGCCGCTGCTTTTTATCAGGGCAAGAGCCACAGGGTGCGCAGGCATCCGCAGCGCAACCGTATCTAGTCCCGCAGTTACGCTCTGCGGCAGCTTTACTCTTGCCTTGACAATGAAAGTTATCGGCGAGGGCCAGATCTTCGATATCCTCTTGCGGTATTTTTTAGGGATATCACCGATGTGCTGCGCCATCGCCAAGGAATCAACATGGACTATCAGCGGGTTGTCGCTGGGCCTTCCCTTAACCGCAAATATCCTTTCCGTAGCATTCGCATCATAGGCATTTGCGCCAATTCCATAGACTGTTTCGGTAGGGAATGCTACGATTTTGCCATTTCTGATGAAAGTCGCCGCAGCATCTATTTTTTTTGGTTGCGGCTTTGTAGGATTTATCTTTATTATTTTGGTTTTGGCCTTGCTCACTTAGTTCACTCTATATGGAAGTTGGACAGCTGTTTTATAAAAATTAATGCATTAATATCCTGTAAGGGGAGCTTGTGGCAAAGAAGGTGCTAAATGGCATAAAAGTTGTCGTCAGCGACTGGAGTGGAGTAGTTAGTGACGACCGCAAGCCGGTGTATGAGGCAAACATGCGAGTACTCGAATCTCACGGCATGCAAAGGCTGACCCCCGAAACCTTTTTCTCTACTTCTACAATGACACCTATGGAATTCTATTCCAATCTCGGCATAAAAGGAAGCCCAGATGTACTTTTCGAGAAGTACAAGATTGAATACTCCAAGGTAAAGGCGGAAGGGCTCGCACCTGTTCCCTATCCAGATGCAAAGGAGGTAATCGGCTTCCTCGCATCAAAAGTGAAGCTTATTGTAGTCAGCAGCCATCCAAAGGAACATCTTGTCGCAGAGGCTGCAGAATATGGCGTAAAAGCCAACTTCTCCAACTTTTTCGGAAATGCTAGGGATAAATCTACTGCAATACTGCATGCATTGCAGAACCAAAACATTCACCCAAGCCAGGTAGTCTACATTGGAGATACAATATACGACATCCGTGCAGCAAAGAAGGCTGATGTAAATTCCGTTGGGATAACGACTGGATATCACGCAAAAGAGCGTTTGATGATGGAAGACCCAAACCTCGTAGTTGACTCCCTCACCGAATTCGCCGCCGCGGTAAGAAATTAGCTATTTTCCGAACTCAAGTTCAAAATCTTCCTTAAGCCTCTTTTGATTTATCTCACTTGGCGAACCGTCTATCGGGAGTTCGAACCTCTTGTTCTTCGGGAACAAGATGAAATCCCTTATGTTGTTCTCACCAGAGAGCTCTGCGACCAATCTGTCCAGGCCCAGGGCGATTCCGCCATGCGGCGGCGTTCCGTAAGAAAGCGCCCTGTACATGAAGCCGAACGTCCTTTCCGCCACCTCCTCCATGCCCATCATCTTGAATATCTTCTTTTGGAGAGCCGGATCGTTTATTCTGATTGAACCCCCGCCTACCTCCTCCCCATTCAGTGCAAGGTCGTACTGCCTGCCAATCACCTTTTCTGGGTGCGAATCGAGCAGTTTGAGCGTGTCCTCGGTCGGCGCTGTGACTGGGTTGTGGGACGACTTTAGCTTCTTTGTCACCTCATCCATCTCAAACAGCGGGAACTTCTCCACCCATATGAAAGAGTATTTCTTTGAGTATGCCCCGATTTTGTCAGATATTATCTTCCTTAACTTGCCTAGTGCTTCAAGCAGCAACTTCTCAGAGAGGTCCGCACCGATTATGATCACATCCCCATCGCCGGGCGCAAGCTTCTTCATTACCTGCTTCTCAACCGATCTGAGCGAATCCGCTATGCTCTGCGGCTCAGACCTGAGTCCCTTATCCTTGATGTACAGCCACGTGAGCCCTTTGAGGCCAAAACCCTTTGCAAGCTCGATGGACTTGAGCATGTAATCCTCGTCTATCTTGCCGCCCTTCTTTGTGTATTTGCTGCCAGAGAATGCAATCGCCTTCACCTTTCCGCCGTTCTCGGCGACCCTTTTCAATATGTTGTAGCTGCTCTCCTTTGCCTCATCTGTTATGTCGACAAGGTGGTTCCTGAACCTAAGATCGGGCTTGTCGCTGCCGTATGTCTGCATCGCCTCCTCATAGCCGATGTGTTCAAATGGCGTCTTGAGTTTCTCTTCGAGAACTTCCGAGAAAACCTTTTTCATCATCTCCTCAATCAAGTTCTCTATATACTTCTCATCCTTGAATGCCACTTCGAGGTCGATTTGCGTGAATTCCGGCTGCCTGTCTTCCCTTGCGTCCTCGTCCCTAAAGCACTTCACAACCTGGAAATATTTCTCAAGCCCTGCAATCATGCACATCTGCTTGTAGAACTGCGGAGACTGCGCAAGTGAATAGAAGCTCTTCTTTATTGTCCTAGATGGCACAAGGAAGGTCCTCGAGCCGGTCTCGTAAGTATCTTTCACCAAAACAGGGGTTTCGAGCTCCATGAACTCGTGCTCCCAGAAGAACTTGCGTATCGACTTGACTACTTTGTCCCTGAATACTATCTTCTTGAGAGCATTTGGCCTCCTAAGGTCAAGGTACCTGTACTCCAGCCTGAGGTCTTCGTTGGCAAGAAACTTTTCTTTCTGTTCTATGAGCTCAAATGGCGGTATCTTAGAGTCGCTGAGCAGCTTGAAGGAATCTACAACAACCTCCACCTCTCCCGTGGCCATGTTCTTGTTTACTGCGTCTTCCCTGCTCCTTACCTTGCCTGTCGCATCGATTACGTATTCCCTTCCAAGCTTGTCGCCCCTCTCTTTTGTCTTGCCCTCGAAGACGAGCTGCGTTATGCCGTGCTTGTCTGCGAGGTCAATGAAGAGCTTTCCACCATGGTCTCTGATATATCTGCACCATCCGTGGATAGACACGTCCTTGCCGATGTGCGCTGCCCTAAGCTCTCCGCAATTGACTTCCATATGAACACGAATTATCCTGTTTGGTAATTTATCCTTTAAACCCTTTCTCTAATATCCCTCTCAGCCTCTCAGATACCTCCTTTGGGTTGGCCTTGAGCTTCTTTGCCACGTCACCTACTATGAAATTGAACACTTTTGGATTCTTCTCGTATTCCTTGAGGAGGTGGCTGTTCTTCCTTATTATCTCCTTTATCTCCCTATCCACCTCTGCGCTGCTCACCTCGCTTATCTCAACCTTCACGCCCTTTTTGACCTGCTCTAGGACCTGCTTGCTGATCGGAGTTCCCGCCCTTGCGACGTCGAGAAGTTTTTCGAAGTGCGCCATGCCGATGTCTTTGGCGCCATACTTGTTGAGGACCTCTACAACGTTTATTATGGATTGCAGCGGCCATTTCCCCCTTGCATGCTCGAAAAGCTCAAGCGCCCTCGAATCAAATTGTATCAGGTCCAATACCGTCTTCTTGAGCTGGCCCGTGCCGCCTGCAAGCTCGCGTGCAATTATTCCTGCATAGATCGGCTTTGCGAGCTTTTTGGGCTTTATTTGGTAGACTGTCAGGTCTGGCTCGTAGATGAAGCCGTATTCCTCATCGCTCTCCTTCTCCCTAGAGCTTTCTGTCCTGAGCGTTTTCTCATTGTACGACCTTGTCTCTGCGACAATCTTCTGCTTCTTTGAGTGCAGATCCTCTTGCCTTCTGATTTCATGCTGTGCAGCATCGACAAGGTTCCTTATGCCATTGACGTTCTTCACCTCCACCCGCGCATCTGCAACCGAGATGTTGAGGTCGGCCTTTATCTCCCTCTCGATGTCAAATCCAAGGTAGTACAGTATGCTGCGAAGCTCGTTGACAAACTCTCTTAGTTCATCTTGGCTTGCAATGTCTGGTTCGGTGACTATTTCCAGCAGCGGCACTCCGGACCGATTGAAATCTATAAGCGTGTAATTGTCCTCCCTGATGATCTTTGCCGGGTCCTCCTCAAGCTGTATTCTTCTAATCCCTATCTTTTTCTTCTCGAGCTCTACGTATCCGCCAAAGCCTATCGCATCCTGCAGCTGCGTTATCTGATACGACTTCGGCAAATCCGGGTAGAAATACACCTTTCGCACAAACGATGTGGCCTTGCCCGTCTTGCAGTGCAGGGCGGCAGAGACGCTCAGCGCGTATTCTATTGCGGCCTTGTTGAGCATCGGCTTCGAACCAGGAAAACCCATGCATATTGGGCAAATCGAGGAGTTCGGCTCATCCGCGCTTGTGCTGCACGCGCAGAACAGCTTAGATTTTGTCGGGATGGCAACGTGAACCTCTAGTCCAATCTTCATGATCATCACAGGTTGTACTTGAATTTGTAGTCAAACGACTTCTCCCACTTCCCAACGAAGTCGAGCAGCGCATAGTCGTTGAAATGCGTAGTCACCAGCTGGGCGCCAACTGGCATGCCCTTCAAATAATCGTACGGAAATGAGACATGCGGCAAACCGGTTAGGTTTGGCGGAATTGTGAGCGAATCCATCGCATAAGCCTGAAGCGGCGGCAATTCTGCCGCCTCGTCGATCTTCGGCGCCATAATCGGCATCGTCGGGCTTATTACGAACGCGTCTTTCATCAGTTCGGAGAGCTTGTTTGCGAGCAGCGCGCGGACTTTGAGCGCCTTGGTGTAGTACCTCTCCTTCACGCTCGCACTCCTCACAAACGTGCCGAGCACTATCCTCCGTTTTGCCTCCATCCCAAACACCTCTCTCGCCTCCGTAAAGAACTCATTGTACTTCTTTGTGAATGCATCGAGCTGCCTTCCGTACTTATATCCTGTGTACTTTGCAAGGTTGGTCGATGCCTCTGCCATCGAGATTATGTAATATGCAGGTATCGCCTTGTCTATGAAATCTAGGCTGGTCCTCTCCACCTTGTAGCCCATCCCTTCAAGTTTTGCAAGCAGCGCCTCGAAACTTGCCAGTATCCCATCATCGATTCCATGCATCAGCTGGTCTATCACGACCAATTTTTTCTTCTTTGAGTCGGTTATCCCATTCTCTGTGCATGTTGTATCGTATCGGTCTGCCCCCCTTATGATATCGAAAGCCTTTCGTATCTCCTCACTGCTCCTTGCCATGAGCCCGATCTTGTCCAGCGAGTTTGCATAGTCTATCAGGCCATACCTAGACACTGTGCCATATGTCGGGGTAAAACCCACAACGCCGCAAAAAGAGGCAGGGTTTGATATGGATCCGCCAGTAGACTCGGAAATTGCAATGTGGTCCTTTAACACTGCAGTGGCAACAGCAGCACCGCTGCTAGATCCTCCAGCCACCCGTTTCTCATCAAAAGGATTCCTCGCCTGGACATCTGTATTGACCCCAAAGCTGCCGAAGCCAAACTCGTCCATCACGGTCTTTCCGATGAAGTTGTATCCTTTCTTTGCCATCCGTTCAACACAAGTCGCATCAAACGGAGGAACGTATCCGGAAAGTATCTTCGAGCCGGCTCTTGCTTCAAAACCTTTCACGCAGATATTGTCCTTGACGCTGAATCTTGCGGCATCCTTTGCGCTATCGTTGATGGCGCTGAAAAAGTGAAGTCGTTGATTGAGGTCCTTGATTTCTCCTAAGTTTTTCATTTAACCGCCAACTTACACATCCGGCCCCACCACATAGAATCGGTGCGTTTTTGTCCCCTTGAGCAGCAGGTCGGAATGATCGAAGGGCTCGACTCTGTCTTCCCTCAAACGCCCCTCAATTGCGACAGGGTGGTACGCCGGCTTGAGACTGCCCGTGTCGACCTTCTCTATTGTGTCAAAGTATTTCAGTATCTCCTTCACGTCGCTTTTTATCGCAGTGCGCTCACTTGAGCTAAGCCTGAGCCTGCATATCTTTAGCAGCCTGTCGAACTCTGCGTCTTCCACACTTCTAATTCCGTCTCGACAATTAAAAAGGCTTTGTCCGAGTGGAGACAAAGCTATAGACAATGTTTTTATAAGGGGTCCATTAGATAGGTGTGGATTAGCATGAGCGTAAAAGCCACTGGAAATGGAAATGTTGGCAATGGCACTGTGAAGATTCAAGACATGACGCTGCAAGAAGCCCTGCGAAAGGAAAGCCAGGTAATAAAGGAGATGCTGGAAAGCAAAAAGACGTCTCCCGACGGGTTCCACATGTGGCTGGGAAAGAATTCGCCTGGCGGAAAATCGGTGCGATATGTGGTAATCGACGAGAATATATTCTCCCCAAGGCTCGTCGAGAAGCTGGTCAACCGCGGCGTAAATGTCTTGTATCTGGGAAGGGAGGTTCCGGACTACGTTATAGCCGGATACGTTAGGAAATACGAAAATGTCGTTCTGGCGACAAGAGACGCAGGTCTGGACCTAAGGCTTGGGCCAGGCAAATCGATGCTGCTAACCCAATCATACAGCTGCGGGCAGACTGCAGATGCCATAGCATACTTTGCAAAGCAGTAGGTGCAAGCGATTTATAAGAGTGATGAGCAATAGGGTCGATACCATGGGAGAAAAAATAAGGTGCGCGCACATTTTGGTCGAGAAGCTCTCGCTTGCGGAAGAGATACTCAAAAAGCTAAAAGAGGGAGGAAACTTCTCGCAGCTCGCAGAGCAGTACTCGATCGACGGTTCAAGGAGAAGGGGCGGCGACCTTGGCGAATTCGGAAGGGGCATGATGGTCAAGCCATTTGAAGATGCCGCATTCGCGCTGCAGAAGGGCGAAATATCTGGGATAGTCAAGACGCAGTTCGGCTACCACATAATAAAGAGGATAGGCTGAGAGCGTCTAGAAGATATTCTTCGTGGAGAAGTCCTTGTTTATCTCCTCGAAGTCCTTTATCGTGTCGGTGCCCCTCCAGTAGCAGTTGTCGAACTTCGTTCCGCCCAAGAGCTTGAGCCTGACTAGCTCTGGGAAAGTGGTATTTTCTATCGCACCGCTGCTTGGAAGGTGCCTAAAGACCTCATGCGTCATTTTGTAGACGCCGGCGTTTATCCAATAGTCCTTGAGCAGCGGCTTTTCAACGAAGCTGGTTATCGCATCCTTCTCGACATTTATTATGCCATATGGGCTTTGCAGCGGCGTGAGCGCAAGTGCGGCAACGTTTCTGCCGAGCTTTATATCGCCAACTTTGAGGTTGGTTATGTTATCACCATTGACCATCAAGAACTCCTTCTCATTTTTCAGGAGGTGCTCTACATTTTTCAACGCCCCCCCTGTGCCGAGAGGCTCTTTTTCAATAACAACCTCCGTTTCAACGCCCCACTTCTTTCCGCCCTCAAGGAAGGCGGTTATCTTATCGGCAAGGTAAGATGCTGCTATGATGAATGAGTCGTAGCCATATTGCCTAAGCCACATGATCTGCCATTCGATTATCGGCTTTCCGCCAACCGCAACGAGCGGCTTGGGCATATTGTCTGTAAGCGGCCGCAGCCTCTTTCCGTATCCCCCTGCAAGTATGACTGCTTTCATGATTGCAACCTCTTCTCCGCCTTTATCGCCTGCTTTATCATCAGGACGGTCTGCCTCTTTACCTCTGCAGGATCAACCTTGACGCGAGCGACATTGCTGTCCATTGCGGCCTGTGCAACTGCGCTGGCGACATTGCCTGCCACCTTGATCGCAATCTTTTGGTCGCTCATCTGCGGAACAATGTAATCTATTCCTAAATTACTTCCAACGCTCTTTGCAATCGCCTTCGCCGCCGCTGTCAGTATCTCGTAATTCACCTTAGTTGCCCGAGTGTCGAGCAGCCCGCGCATTATCCCTGGGAAAGCAAGAAGGTTGTTTATCTGGTTCGGCAGCTCGCTGCTTCCGGTCCCCATTATGAATGCCCCCGCGGCCTTGCCCTCCTCGTATCCAATCTCTGGTACCGGGTTTGTGAGTGCGAACACTATCGGCTTGTCATTCATTTTCGAAATGAGCTCCTTGCCAAACTTGTTCTTGCCGGACAGTCCTATCAGGACGTCGGCGCCCACAATGAGCTGCTCTAGGGTGCCTGCAGTCTTCTCAGGATTCACCATTGTCGCGATTTCCTGCTTGACATCATTGAGGTCTGCCCTGCCCTCGTATATTGCGCCCTTGGAGTCAACAGAATATATCTTTCTCACCCCCTGGCTGTGCAGCAGCCTTATCGCGCCGACTCCCGCAGATCCGGTTCCGTCTATAACTATCTTGACCTCCCTTAGCTTCTTGCCTGCAAGCTTTAGCGCATTGAACAGCCCTGCAAGTATCACTGTGGCCGTGCCCTGCTGATCATCGTGGAATACCGGGATGCTTAGCGAAGCAGCGAGCTTGTCAACAACATGGAAGCTCTTTGGCGATGCGATGTCCTCGATGTTTATCCCACCGAATGTCGGCTCTATCTGCTGGCCGAACTTCACGATCTCCTCCTCGTCCTTTGTCTTGATTGCAAGCGGAACCGCATCAACGCCTCCGAACCTCTTGAAAAGTATCGCCTTTCCCTCCATCACAGGCAATCCGGCTTCAGGACCGATGTCGCCCAAACCGAGAATCCTTGTGCCATCTGTTATTATCGCGATCGTGTTGGATTTTGCGGTATATTCGTACACCTTTGAAACGTCGTTTTTTATCTCCAGGCACGGGTATGCCACTCCCGGAGTGTAGTAGGTGGAGAGGTCATCTTGCGTTTTGAGCGGGACCTTGCTGACTATCTCTATCTTGCCCCTGCTCTTTTTGCTCAACTCCAGAACTTTGTCTTTGTCTGCCATGAACCAACCCAAAACTACAATGAGATAGAGTAATTATCGCGGCAAGATTAATTAACCATTTGCATGGCCACTAACGTGCCTGGGCTACTTTTTGAAAATTGGCAATACACCGAGGCTCACAACATCTGGTTGCTCTATTCCCTCGGCGAGTATCACGGCCCTTTTCACGACCTTTCCTCCTGCCTTTTCTGTGATGCTTGCCATGGCATCCAAAGTCGCCCTGCTGCTGACAACATCATCGACTATCCCTACCTTCTTTCCCTTAAGTGCCGATGCGACATTAGCATCCAAGAAGAGCTCTTTTTCTGTTGCCGAAGTAATGGGCCTGTATCGTACAGATATCGGATTCGACATATATCCCTTCCTCTCTTTTCGGCATACGACAAAGGTCTGATGGCCAAGTATCGTGGCTATCTCGTGTATAAGCGATATCCCCTTGCTCTCAGAACTCAGCAGTATCTCGCAGTCCTTAAGATGCTTTGCAAGCTCCTTTGCGCTTGAATTTATCAATTCGACATCGCCTAGGCTCTCAAAGAACGCTATCCATGTATCATCGGAAACTTTCGTTAGCGGAAGCTCCCTGCTCAATTCGCCAAGCCTGAGCGTGTAGCTTTTCTGGCCGGTGTATTTCAGAATGTGTTCCCCCATGACGACCCTTTGTAAACATAGTTTTGCGGTAACGCATAAATAGTATTGTTATGAAGCTATAATTGGTTGGTGCTTTTCTGATAAAGCGGGTTTTTCAGGGGTCGGTTGACAACGTCCAGGTAATGGATGAGAACGGCGACATAGACCAATCTATCTTTCCTGCCGGCCTAGATGACAACAAGATACTGGAGATGTACAAGAACATGTCGATGCTTCGCACCTTAGATAGCAAGCTGCTGAGCATGCAAAGGCAGGGCAGGGCTGTTACGTACGCACCTTCGCTGGGCGAAGAAGCGACGCAGATAGGAAGTGCGATGGCAATGCGTGCAAATGACATATTCGTGCCAAACTTTAGGCAGCACGGCGTCTACCTTGTGAGGGGCATGCCGCTCGATACCCTAATCATTTATTGGAGGGGATTCGAAGAGGGCTGCAAGATTCCGGGGGATGTTAAGGGCTTTCCATACATCGTGCCCGTGGCAAGCCAGATGACCCACGCAGCAGGGATCGCATTCGCAAAGAAATACAAAAAAGAGGACGCAGCGGTTGTCGCATATGTGGGCGACGGCGGGACATCCGAAGGGGATTTTGCAGAGGCGCTTAATTACGCGGGCGTGTTCAAGTCGCCGCTGGTCACGATAATAGAGAACAACCAGTGGGCCATTTCAGTCCCGAGATCAAAGCAGAGCGCTGCAGAAACGCTGGCCCAAAAAGGCGTTGCAGCAGGGCAAAAGTGCGTGCAAGTGGACGGCAACGACGTCGTCGCAGTTTACAAAGTTGTCAGCGAGGCGATAGCAAACGCAAAGGACGGGCCAACGGTGATAGAGTGCGTTACCTACCGAATGAGCATGCACACTACAGCCGACGATCCGACCAAATATCGGGACCAAGCGGAGGTGGACCTCTGGAGGACAAAGGATCCTGTGGACAGAGTTCGCAAATACCTGAGCAGGAAGGCGCTGTGGAATCCGGATTTCGAGCAGAAGATGAATGATGAGCACCTAAAAATAGTCGACGAGGCTGTTGAGAAGGCGGAGGCGTTCAAGCCGGACCCCAAGAGCATGTTCGAGAACGTTTACAGCTATGTGCCAGAGGCGCTGCAAGACGAGCTCGACGACGCTGTGAAGAATAATTTCTGGCAGGGATGATTGTATGAAGACAAACATGGTTGGCGCAATAAACAACGCCCTCGATCTGGGCTTGCAGGAGAATCCCAATGTCGTCCTTCTCGGTGAAGATATCGGAAAGGATGGGGGAGTCTTTAGGGTAACCGACGGTTTGCAGGCAAAGTACGGCGAGAGCAGGGTCATGGACACGCCGCTTGCGGAATCGGTAATACTTGGCGCCTCAATAGGCATGGCGATGGAAGGCCTCCATCCGGTGCCTGAGATACAGTTCGCAGGATTCATGCTCATGGGATTTGGCCAGCTTGCAAACCACGCGGCGCGATATCGAAGCAGGTCGCGCGGCGCCTTCGAAGTGCCGATGGTTGTGCGCACCCCCATAAGCGGCGGCGTAAGGACGCTTGAGCACCACTCCGACAGCCCGGAGGCGCTCTACTCGCATCTCGGCGGCTTGATAGTCGTCGTGCCGGCCACCCCATACGATGCCAAGGGATTGATGCTAAAGTCGCTGCACATGCGAGACCCGGTGATCTTCCTCGAGCCGACAAAGCTCTATCGGCTGTTCAAGCAGGACATACCTGACGATGCATATGAAGTCGAAATAGGAAAGGCAAACCTCGTGAAGAACGGAAGCGACATCAGCATAATAACCTATGGCACTATGCTCGGGGTAGTCAACGAAGTTGTAGAAAAGAAGGGAATCTCCGCAGATGTGCTCGACTTGCGAACGATAAATCCTCTCGACGAGAGAGCAATCCTAGAGACGACGAAGAAGACGGGCAAGGTGCTCATAGTCCACGAGGCCCCTCTCGGGTTCGGTCCGGGCGCCGAAATTTCCGCAAGGATTGCAGAGAAGGCGCTTTACGATCTTGACGCGCCTGTGATGCGGGTCGCATCAGCCAGCTTCCCCTACCCATTCCCCGGGTACGAGAACTTCTACATACCAAATGCGCTCAAGATATCAAATGCGATAGACAAGCTGCTGTCGATGTGATCAATTGAAGGAGATAAGATTCGTAGATGTCGGCGAAGGCATAACCGAGGGTCACCTGCAGAAGTGGCTGGTGCACGATGGCGATTTGGTAAAGGAGGACCAGCCGCTTTTCCAAATCGAGACCGACAAGGCGGTAGTCAACATGCCCTCACCGATAAATGGAAAGGTCAAGATATTTGCAGGCGAGGGGACGATCGTGCATGTTGGCGATCTGATTGCATCTGTCGGCACCGACGAAGAGCTAAAGGGAGCGAAATCTGCTTTGGCTCCACCAATGGTTCAGCAGACGCAGGCAAAAGCAGCTCCGCAGCAGCCAGCAACCGCACAGAGAGCAAAAGAGATAATCGCGACTCCTGCGGTAAGGAAACTCGCGCGAGAATTAGGGGTAGATCTCAATACCGTCGTGGGCACAGGTCCCGGCGGCAAAATACTGGAAAATGACATAAGGGGAACCGGCCACGAAGCGCTCATCACCGCAAAGCCGGTACCAAAGTATTCCGAATCGCTAGAGCAAAAGCACGCAGAAGAGGTCGAGAGGATCCCGATGTCGATGGTCCGAAAGACCATCGCAAAGAACATGGAGGCGTCGTGGACGATACCGCGCGCAGTCCACATGGATCGCATCGATGCAACTGCGCTGTGGGGGATAGTGCAGAAGGAGAAGCCAAAGGCAGAGAAGGAATTCGGAATCAAGCTCACATTCCTGCCATACATTATCAAGGCGGTCATCGCATCGCTCAAGGACAAGGACAACGAGAGGTTCAATGCAAGCTACGACCACGAAAAATTCGAGATGATCGTCAAGCGATACTACAACATCGGCCTTGCGGCAGAGACTGCGGACGGGCTCAAGGTAATAGTGGTCAAGGAAGCCGACAAGAAGAGCATACTGCAGATTGCCAAGGAGATACGCGAGCTCAGCGACAAGCTGAGAAACAACACGATAACGATAGACGAGATGAAGGACAGCACATTCACAATAACAAACATCGGAAGCCTGGGCGGCGGTTATCTTTCCGTGCCAATGATAAACTATCCGGAGGTTGCGATACTTGGGGTGCACATGATACGAGACGAGCCGATGGTCAAGAACGGCCAGATTGTCATAGGCAAGCAGCTGCCGTTCTCGATCTCCTTCGACCACCGAGTGGTCGACGGCGCCGAAGCAGTTCACTTCGGAAACGATTTGATAAAATATCTCGAGGATCCTGACTTCCTCGAAATGCTGGGATAAAAATGGCGAACCAAGGAGCGGGCGGCGGCTGCGAATGCGGCGGAAGATGCATGTGCGGCTGCACCAACAAGTGCGTATGCAAGGAAAACTGCGAATGCGGCTGCACCTGCGCCGAGCGCAAAGCGGCGCGCGGAAAGGCCGAGTGGGAATAGATAGATGATACAATGGTTATGGGCTCCCTGCCTGAGCAGGTTGATCTTGCAGTCATAGGCGGAGGTGTCGGTGGATATGTCGCTGCGATAAGGGCGGCGCAACTGGGACTCAACGTAACGGTGGTTGAAAAAAACAAGATGGGCGGACATTGCCTCAACTACGCATGCATCCCGTCTAAGACCTTCATCAAGATCGCAGACATTTTTTACGAGGCGCAGCACTCGCAGAAGTTCGGCATAAATGTGCAGGGTGCAAGCATCGACCCCAAGGCGATGCTGAAGTGGAGGATGGACGCCTCATCCAAGCTCGAAAATGGCGTAACGTCGCTCTGCAAGCTGAACCAAGTTGAGATAGTGAAGGGCACTGCAACGTTCCTTGATTCAAACACGCTGCAGTTGACAAACGGCACATCGCTGGACTTCAAGAAAGCGCTGGTTGCAACTGGCTCTGAGCCAACTCCCATGAAGGGATTTGAGTTCGGCGGCAACATAATCGACTACAAGCAGGCGCTGATGCTAGAGTTCATACCAAAGAGCATGGCGATAATCGGCGCCGGATATGTCGCTGTCGAAATCGGAACCCTGTACGCAAAGCTTGGCACCAAGGTATCGGTAATCGCAAGGACCGACGTTCTTTCGAGGTTCGATCGGGATGCGGTCGCACTGGTTAAGGCAAGGATGCAGGCGCTGGGAGTTAAGGTGTACGCAGGTGCAACCCCAACATCACACGAAGGAGAAAGCGTTACCCTAGGTTCTGGAGAAAAGCTCGATGCGCAGGTAATAGTGGTCGCGATCGGCCTCGGCCCGTACACAAAAGGCCTGGGGCTTGAGAATACGAAGGTGAAGATGAATGAGAAAGGCTTCGTGCAGGTTGACAATCGGCTCACAACGACCGATTCAAACATCCTCGCAGTTGGCGACGTCATAGGCGAGCCGATGCTTGCACACAAGGCGATAAGGCAGGGAGTCGTAGTGGCAGAGGTTGCAGCGGGCAAAAAGTCGGCTTACGACAACCAGGTTGTGCCCGCAGTTATATTCTCTGACCCCGAAGTCGCGATTGCAGGCACCATTGAAGAAGGCAACGGCATAAATGTCACAAAGTTCCCCCTAAGCGCGCTCGGCAGGGCCGTTGCGCTAGACACCACAAACGGCTTTGTCAAGATAGCATACGACGAAAACAAGCTTGTAAAAGGGGTAGAGATAGTATCCGATGAGGCGAGTTCCATGATATCAGAGGCTGCGCTTGCAATAGAGATGGGCGCGACGCTCGAAGACATCGCCGCGACGATACACCCCCACCCAACGTACAGCGAAGCTGTGCAGGAAGCGGCAGAGGCGGCGCTAGGGCAGGCAATCCACTTCTTCTATCCGCCGAAGAAGTGATTTGATGGATTACGACACGGATTTCATCGACGGATTCACCGCATCGTCCCTTGGGATGATACATTACAAGAGGCACAAGGCGGACGGCAAGAAGTTTATTTTCCTGCATGGAATCGGCGGCACAACAAAAGTCTGGTCACGATTGATGCAGTTCATGCCAGACAATCTCGACATATCTCTTGTAGACCTTCTTGGCCACGGCAAATCGGATGCGCCAGAGGACATA
>JAGWHG010000011.1 GCA_028866975.1 Microcaldota archaeon
TACGCGAGCTGATCGCGTTCATGCAAGACGTTCCTATGGGAAGTGTCTATGGTATAGTGCTTGACGGCGTGATAACACAGAGGCTACTCGAGCTTGCAACCGAAAAAAACGTGCACGCGCTATACGGGCTCAAGTCCAATCCAATGCCAAAAAAGCATCCCGAGCTGGTGGTATACACAAAAGAGCAGGGAAGGATTGAGTAGGAGGCGATAAGAGGTTTGGGCATGAGGACACTCAATATCGGTGCAGGAAAGGATCCATTTGGCACTGACAAGCTGGACATAAAGCAGTTGCAGGAAGGCGTAAAACACTTCGATATCAATTCTGGTAAACCTCTGCCATACAAAGACAATACCTTCGCAGAAATCCGGCTCTACAACATGATGGAGTTATTGGTAGATCCACAACTGGTATTAGAAGAGTGTTATCGCGTACTCCAGGGGGGGGGGAAACTCGATATACGCACCATCAACATCGAATCAAAACGCTTCGCAATAAAGCCTCTAAAGGACCGCTACTCAACCGGCCTGGCAGAATGGGAGAAGGACAAGCGAATGGGATACTTCACAGAGCACACACTAAAGAACAGGCTGCTCCTGGCAGGATTCAAAACAGAATCTATCCAGACCTACGCACAGGGCAGAATCTTCCCATTCAAGGACCATCTATGCGCAAGTGCGGTGAAGCGAGCAAGAAAGTCTTGACATAGGTAATCCTGCCATATTTTAAGGCTTCTGCGGCAATTTATGCACTGGGTATTCTATGCCAAGGCAGGTCTACGTCTCTGTGGTTATACCAACGTGGAACGAGAGCGGCAACATAGGCAGGGTGATACCTGCTGTGAAGCGTGTCCTGTCAGGCTATTCTAGCGAGATAATAGTGGTCGATAGGCATTCTGCAGATGGCACGGACCAGATGGCAAGGAGGCTAGGCGCAAGAGTGCTATATGATGACATTGGTAAGGGCTCAGCGCTGATGAAGGGATTGGTGAGTGCGAAGGGCAGGATCCTGATATCAATGGATGCCGACCTCTCCAACGAACCAAAGGAGCTCAAGCTCCTTATAGCAGGGATAGAGACAGGATACGATATCTGCATGGGCTCGCGCTTCATAACTGGCGGGGGCAGCGATGATATGCCTTGGGTGAGGAGGTTCGGCAACAAGGTTTTCGTCTTTCTTGTCAACACGCTCTTCGGGGCAAACTACAGCGATCTGTGCTACGGCTATAGGAGCTTTAGGCGCGGCGCAATGCAAAAGCTCAATCTGAAGGAAAGAGGCTTTGGGATAGAGACTGAGATAAACATAAAGGCGAAGAGGAGGGGGCTGAGGGTCCTAGAAGTGCCCAGCGTAGAAAAGAAGAGGGATAAAGGTGTGGGCAAGCTGCACACGTTCCGCGACGGTTATGTAATCCTTAAGACGATATTTGCCAATCTTTCCGCCTGAGCCGATATAGCTTATAAACTTGAGTGTTGAGTGATTAGCATGGCAGAAGATGATCTAGGCACTGACCTAAAAATTGGAGGAAGGTCGAGGCACATCAGCATAGCAGTGCCCCTCACGATTTGGGTGATAATACTTCTGATAGGGCTGCTGCTAGACGCGTTCGTCGCGCTCTCGGGCTCTGCATCAAGCGCATCGATAAATTCAGTACTGATCGCGATTTCCAATTTCATCCTCGCCCTCCCGGGAGTCATAATACTGCCGATAATATTCGGCGCGCTTATCGGCGCAATAGTCGGGGCGAAGAGGAAGGGCCTGAGGGAGGGCGCAAGGCTCGGAGTCTTCAACGGGCTGTACGCGGCAGTGGTTTATGTCATAGCGATAGTTGTGATATTCATCATAATGTACTACTCGCTGCCCACATATGCTCCTTCAATGATATTCCTGCTGCTCTACTGGATAGTATTGCCGATAGTCCTCACAGTTGCACTCTCTACAGTATTCTCAACTCTGTCTGCAATAAGGAAATAGTCACTTGGCGGCGCTGACTATCTTTATCACGTCGTTGTCCTTTAGAATGTGCTCTTTGTTGATGCGCATTTTTTTCCTCGCATCGATTGCATAGAGCAGATTTTTTGCCAGGTCGGAATGAATCTTTTCTGCAAGGTCCCGAACATTCCTGCCATTCTCAAGAAGCAGGGCGTCAGGAAGCACGTTGCCAAAGTGGTCGGTGTATTTGTTTTCGTCCTCCACCGGATAGACGACTATTATCTTGAGCACGTCGAAGATTGTCCTGTGCAAAAGCTCCTGCACTCCGGTGCCTTCTTTTGATATAAATGCCTTCATGTAATTTAGGGCTTTAGACTGCTCTGCGTTGAGCTGGCCAAGCGCGCTAAATTCCTTGCTGCCTGGGAGATAGGAGATCGTTGCGGATTTTTCGGCCTTGCGCAGCGCAAGCTCGATTGCTGCAGAGCACCCTATGACATTATAATTCACAAGCTCTTTTTTTAGCCTTCCAAGCGCATCTGCATTTGCGACATCAAGCTTGTTTGCCGCCACGATGATCGGCTTGCTTATGCGCAAAAGCGTCCTGGAAAAATTCTCAATGTCCTGCTCGCTCCAGCCTATGTTCGAGGAAGTCTGGCTCGATAGCGATATGGCGCTCTCAACTTGGCTCTCGGATACGCGCAGCCCTGCTAAGATCTCGTGCAGCGCCCTTGCGCCGTCCTTGCGTTTTGAGACGCCGCCAATGTGCTTTTTGATTATTCCCGCTACCCAATGCGCAAGCTCATCAGCCACCATCTTCACATCGTCTGCAGGATTGCAGTTTTCTGCCAAATTGCCGCTAGAATCCGTCTTCCCGGATAAGT
This sequence comes from Microcaldota archaeon, assembly GCA_028866975.1. Taxonomy (GTDB): domain Archaea; phylum Micrarchaeota; class Micrarchaeia; order Micrarchaeales; family CABMGC01; genus JAGWGI01. Next base: position 2,811 of record JAGWHG010000011.1, read on the forward strand.
CCACGACCTGTATGAGAACATCTGCGCAGATCGCATTGCTGAGGAACTGGTTGCCCATCCCCTTCCCCAGATGCGCACCGGGCACAAGTCCGGCCACATCGACTATCTGTATGGGTATGTAGCGTGTGCCCTCTTTGCATATCCCGTTTTTTGGCTTGCATTTGACCTTCAGCTCTTTTTCCACGCACTCTCGCGCAACGTACGCCACACCGTGGTTCGGCTTTATCGTTGTAAACGGATAATTTGCTATCTCGGCGCTTGCCATAGTCAGCGCAGAAAAAAGCGTGCTCTTGCCCTTGTTCGGCGCTCCGATTATGCCAATTAGCATCAGATCACTTATCGAAGAATCGCACCTTGATTACCTGCTTGTTCTTCATCTCCCTTAGCGTGTAGTAGACGACCATCGTTGCGAATGTGAGCGCAACTCCTGTGCTGATGACGCTGTTTGGGAAGGCATAGAAGAAGATGAGTATCGCAACTATGCCGATTATCGGCAGGTACGGATAGAGCGGCATCTGGAACACGTCCTTGAAGCTGACCATGCTGTGGTCGCCGAGTATTCCGCGCTTCTCCTTGTAGTGGTTGCGTATCCTCCTCATCTTTATCAGGGCAAGTCCTGTCAGAAGGAAGCTGAAAAGTATCCCGAAGTTGCTGATTGCGGCTATGATGTAAATGCTGCCCGAGAAGAGGAAGAGTATTCCAAGGATGGTCGTAATCAATATCGAGTTGGTTGGGGCGCTGGCGCCATTTATCTTAAGGAAATTCTTCGGGAGAAGGCCATCGACAGACATCTGGTATAGCGTCCTTGAACCTCCGACCATCATCGAGAGCGTTGCAGAGGTGGTTGCGACAAGCGCTCCGATAGTGATCAAAATGAAGAGCCACGAAGGCGCAGAAACAGTGCTTAGCGCATATGTGAGCGGGTTTGCCACCAATCCAAACTGGCTGCCGGGAACCAGCGCAAGCAACGATACCGTGACGCCGACGTAGAGCGCCATGCTGATTACAACCGAAATTATTATCGCCTTAGCCGCCGTCCTTCCGCCCCCTTCTATGTCCGGTGTCAAGGACGCTATGGATTGGAAGCCCGCATAGGCAAAGAGCGCAATCACGCTCGCTGCGAATATCCCCCCAACGCCGTTGTTGAAAAAGCCAAACACCTGGCCAGAGGTCCACTTCCCAAAGAGAAGCGCAAAGCCCACGAACGCCAGCAACACCAATATTTTGAACACCACCAAGACGATGTCAGTGTTTGCCGTGCTCTTTATCCCGCGATAGTTTATCAGCATCAGTGCAAGCACAAGCAGTATCGAGAACGCATATGTGTAAATCTGGTTGGTTATGCCGACCGCAGAAGCAAGATAAGTGCCGAAACCTAGAGCTATTGTAGAAACTCCAGCCACATACCCAAGGTAGAGGAGTATGCCGCCTATGAATCCCAGCTCGCTGCCAAATGCATTATAGGTGAATGAGTATGTCGCGCCCCTCTCCTTCGGCATCTCGCTTGCAAGCTCTCCGAGCTCAAGGGCTATTATTACTGCTACAAAGCCGGTTATTATGAATGCCAAAAGCGCGCCGGATCCTGCAAGATTGATCGTGGTGCCGCTGAGCACGAATATCCCGGCGCCTATTATTGCGCCAAGGCCGATTGCCGTGGCTCCGGCAAGTCCGATTTTCGCCATGCTCTAACATTCTCCTTGGCAACTCTTAAATCTTGCGCAAGGGTTCCATACAAATCCATGGATGAGATTTAAATAAGGGATGAGGAAAGAGGAATTATGGCGGCACTAAAAGAGAATGTCGAGAAGCAAAAGGGCGAAGTTTTCAAAGCGATAATAGAGTTGCCAATGAACATTCCAAGGGAAGATTTATCCGATGCAATAAAGCAGTTCAGAAAAACAATTTCAGACCAAGCAGCAAAACTGCGTCCGGACCTCTCAAATGCAGCAAAAAGCGTTGACAGGTGCATCGACGTCCTTCTAGACATTTTAGCCGGCAAAGAAGTAGAGCTCAGCATCGCAGACCAGCTTCTAATCATGCCAACGCTAAACCATATCTCCAAGAGCTATCTTGTGATATCAGAAAACATACAGGGCAAGGATGAATTCTACAAGAATTATGCAATCAGCCTAGACCTCGAAAAATTCAACGCCTTTCTTTCCACCAAGTTTACCGTAACAGAGATGGTATCGGATATGATGAAGGTGCACAAGGACCACGAAGATGCAGAGATAAGAATCAATTTTTCAAGCACCATGAACCTCGGCTTCTCCAAACCAAGGATGGAACAGATGCAAGCAATCATCGAGCACATATTTTCAAGTGCAGATAAGGACCTGAAAAACAGGGCAGATATTAATGAGGAGCAAAGAACGCAGCTACTCAACGAAGCCTCAGAAGCCCGGAAGTTTTTGGAAAGTGCAATTGACGGGAAGGATGCGAATGTGAAAGCCTCCTTCGTAAACCGCGTAATTGACATACTCAACTACTACGAAGATGATCTTAGAGCAATGTATTTCAATTTCGGCGCCACGAAAGACACAATCCAGTATGGGATAGAATCCTATAACCTGATGTTGCTCAAGGATGCCATACTAGGGAGGCTGAACCTGATAAAGTTCGCAGGAAACAAAAGCGAGAAATTTGGGACTATCCTAAACATGCTAAAGTTTGGCATAGAAGACAAGCTGAATGCGGATAAAATATATGCAAACATGGAACGCAAGGCCGACGTGCTGGTGAAGACGGGGCTAAACAAGCTAATAAAGAAGATAGAGACCGGCGAGCACAGCCAGTTCTCGCAGGAGGAAATAGAGGAGGTGATAAATGTTTTGTGCAATAAAAAATTAGAGCTGCAGGCCGACGCAGAGGTCGACGTGCCAATGCGAGAACAGGTGCTTGCAGATCTTGACATTGTCGGGGCCCTTATGTTTGTGCAGCCGCCCTACACACCTACTTAAATATTTGCGCCAGAATAATTAGCTAGCGCAGGGGTGGCAGAGCTTGGCCAAATGCGACGGGTTCAGGGCTCGCTTCCTTTAGTGGATGCTAGGGTTCAAATCCCTACCCCTGCATACTAAAACCATCAAATTGGGCGGCTACAATTTCAAAGCCCCAAGCGATTGGCGGTTACATTTTTAGGATCCTGTAGCCCCCCAACTCCTTCCTTTTATATACTTTCCCAGCGATATCTAGAGTGCTAATTATCAGCTGATGCCAGTGTTTGCGCTGCCCAACATATTCACACACAAGAACTTGAGGTACTACATAGCTGTGCCGCTGGTTCTCCTTGTGGTGGGGCTTGTGCTCTCAACGCAGCTGACGCTCGACACGTCGCTGAGCGGCGGAATAAACCTTGTCATACAGACAAACGCCACAATCAACTCGCAGCAGCTCGCATCCCATATCTCATCGGCACTCAAAGTGGCATCGCCGTCGGTGTTTGCAAGCCCCGGCACGCTGCAGATCACGATCCCGAACAACCAGAGCCTAGTTGCCGCTGAAAACTACCAGCTCAATTTCTATGCACAGCTATCCAACTACACCGCACTCAATCTCAACACGACATCGCTGCAGAACGCAATCCACTCCAATCCCGGCAATCAGACCTTGCTCTCCCAACTTTCGGCATCCGCATCCGCGCAGAACGCAACGCTCTTGGGCATGAAATCACAGTTGGACAAAGAGCTTACATCCCTAACACCGTTTATCGGGAGCGTAAAGTACAACCCAGGTGACGTCAACAACATGACCGCAGTTGCTCAGAACGCATATTCCAATGCAAACAATGCTTATCATCAGAAAGTGCTGAGCACCATGCACTCGCTTGTTCCATTCACAACATATTCCCTGCAAGATGTGGGCCCTACGCTGGGCAGGTTCTTCCTCGGGCAGGTCGAGGACGTGATAATCGGGGCGTTCGTCCTCATCTCGATAGCGGTCTTTCTGATATTTAGGTCCTGGGCGCCTTCGCTTGCGATAATATTCGGGGCCGGCAACGACATAATAATCGCGCTCGGCGCGATGGTCGTGCTAAACATTCCCCTCGGCCTTGCCAGCGTCGGAGGCCTTCTAATGCTGATAGGCTACGCAATCGACACCGAGATGATAACGGCAGTGAGGATACTCAAGAGGAAGGAGGGGACGCCTGAGGAGAGAGCGTACGGCGCGATGAAGACCGGCCTTACGATGACGATAGCCGCGATAATCTCCTTTGGCATGCTATTCATCGTCTCGCTAGTCGAATATGTCCCGACATTCTACCAGATATCCGGAGTGGTTCTGTTCGGGCTTATAGCCGATATAATAACAACGTGGCTCGGCAACGCGCCACTGATACTGATGTACAAAAAGAGGCACGAGCGTGTTTGAATGGCAATAATAAACTACCTAAAGGACAGAAGAATACTCACACTTATAATAATCGTAGCCGCGCTCGCGGTTCTAGACGTGTCTTACGGAGGGCCAACATTCGTGCACCTAGGAATAGAATTCGTAGGAGGCACGCAGATACCGATAACTCTCGAGCACAGCGTGACTCCGGACCAGATGAGCAGCCTGGTAACGACGCTGCAGGAGCGAGTCTCCACATTCGGCCTCAAGCAAGTCACTGTGGAGCCGATCGGCGATGCAGGAGTTTATGTCACAATACCTAGCGTATCGGGCTCTGATATCAACGCTACAATCGGCATAATAAAGAGCCAGGGGGTCTTCCAAGGAGTTGTCAGCGGCCGCGAGGCTCTCAACGGCTCATCGGTGCTTTCGGGCAGCATCGGCAGCGCGCAGCCAACGGTGCTTGGAAACAACGTAAGCTGGGCGGTCACGTTCTTCCTAACGCAGCAGGGCGCAAACAAGTTCTCAAAAGTGGTGTTCGGGCAGGGCAACCAGCCGCTGTACCTGTTCTTGGACAGGCCCAAGAAGGGCATAGTATTGCTGAACTCATCGTACGCATCAAAGGGCATTCCATTTGGCAGCAGCCAGCAGCAGGCGATAAGCGTCCTGCAGAGCGCAGTCACGCTCACCAATGGCACAATACCAATAGAGCTGCTGAATCAGAATGCAACCAACTGGAACCTTCTCTATCCGTTCTTTGCAAGCCATAATACCATTTACAACAAGGTGCTGCTGCTAAGGAGCACGCCGCTGCCGGTCGTAAATGCGCTGATATCGCTCAACTACACTCTGTCTTATGTCACGCCGCAGAACATGACGCCGGTGTTCTCGCAATCAACTTCAACTGCGGGCACTCTGCTGCTCAATTCTTGGCCGGCAATAGGCCTTCTGTCAGCTCCTATACTTGCCCCAAGCGTAACTAACGGCACTGCAGGCAACTCATATGTCATTAACGGCGGAGCTCCGGCAAACCTCTCGGTACAGCAAAAAATAACTTACGCTGCGGATCAGTCCAAGACGATAGCAAGCATACTATCCGGCGGCGCGCTGCCAGTTAAGGTCATAGTGGGAACGCCTACAACAATACCTGCGACTCTTGGAAAGAAGTTTCTTTCCGTTAGCGGCATAGCAGCGATCCTTGCGATAGTCGGCGTAACGACCATGATCGTCCTTAGGTACAGAAAGCTGTTCTTGGTATTGCCGATAATCCTAACAGTGCTCGCAGAGCTTTTCATAATCGTGTCGGTCATAGGGGTCCTCGGCACAATCGACCTTGCGGCTGTTGCGGGAATGATTGCGGTGGTCGGAACCGGAGTCGATGCGCAGATCATAATCACCGATGAGGTGCTGACAGGAAGGGAATCTGCAACTGCAAGCAGGCTAAAGAACGCATTCTACATAGTCTGGGTCGACGCTGCGCTTGTGATCGTCGCGATGCTGCCCCTTCTGTTTTCCACATCGCTTGTCAACATCATCGGCTTTTCCGAATCTACGATAATGGGCGCGCTGCTCGGAATACTAATAACAAGGCCTGCTTACGGCGCAATAATTAGCAAGCATTATCACAAAGGTGAACAGGATGGTACGCCACTGCCCAACATGCAATAGGACCAGCGACGAGGCGCACTTCTACGGCGATTTCTGCGAGTTCTGCGCTCTTGAGAAGATCGGCAATAAGCTTCCGACCGAGGTGAAGGTGACCGTGTGCAAGAGGTGCGGCAGGATAAATGTTGCAGGCGACTTCACAGAAAAGGACGACGCAGCAATTGAGCAGGTGCTCAGATCGCACTTCAAGGCATTCGACCTCAAGCTGATAAGCCAAATAGACAGCGCTGCGATAGTGAGCCTTAGCAGATATGAAGACAATATAGAGGGCCTGCGAAGGGAGGTAGCGCTCAAATACGTAAAGGTGATGTGCCCAAGGTGCAATCGGCAGTCGGCAGGGTACTACGAGGCGGTGATACAGCTTAGGGGGAACAACCAGAGGGTTTCTAGGATGATGCATAAAATAGAGGAGGTGTTCTTCGGGGCCGGGGAGTTCATCGCAAGGGTAGAGAGGGCGAACAACGGATGCGACATCTATGTCAGCAGCAAGAAGCTCGCATCGGCATTCATGTCCGAGCGAAAGCTCAAGCCGGTGATGTCATACCAACTCGCCGGGCTCAAGAGGGGCAAGAAGCTCTATAGGAACACATACGCGCTCCACCTGGACTGATCAAATGGCGACAAACAAGCAGATACTCATACGCTTCGGCGAACTGTGGCTGCGCGGGGGCAATAGGAAAAACTACATCGGCATGCTAAAGAGAAATGTCGCAGCGCAGCTTGGGATAAGGCAGGAAAAGATAAAGGTGGAGTACGACAAGTTCCTAATCGACGTCCCGACACAAAAGGCCTACAAAGCCGCATCGGCAAAGCTAAGGAACATGATAGGGATCAGCAATTTCTCGATATCCACTTCCACAAAGGCAAGCATGAGAGATATCGAGCGCGCTGCAATCTTGGCGATCAAGGAGATGAAGAAAGCAGGCGCGAAAACCATTCGGATCGATGCAAAGAGGCTATATAAGAGCCACAAGTTCCGCTCGCAGGACATAATCAAAAAATTGATATCTGCCGCAATCAAGCTCAAGATGGAGCCCGATATAAATGCCTACGATTCGCTTCTTTCGGTCAGGGTGCACAAGGACAAGGCCTTTGTCTCCTATGGCAAGACCGATGGCGTGCATGGCCTGCCCGTGGGCAGCAGCGGCAGGGCGGTGGTGCTGCTATCAGGCGGGATTGACTCTCCCGTCGCTGCATGGTATGCGATGAGGCGCGGAGCATATCCCATATACGTCCACATGCATGGCTTTGAGAGCAACGCCAAGGCAAAGAAGTCAAAGATCGCATCGATACTAAAGGAGCTGTCAAAGTACTATCCGGGCTATAAGATCTACTACGTTCCGGCGCACATCTTCCAGCTCGCGCTCACAAAGGTCGACAACCGCTACGAGCCTGTGCTCCTCAAGGCGCTCTTGTTTAGGATTGCAGACATGGTCGCGCAAATCGAGGATGCAGGCGCGATAGTCACGGGCGAGAGCCTAGGGCAGGTGGCATCGCAGACGATGTCAAACCTAGGCGCATCGCAGCAGACAACCAAGCTGCCGATACTGCGCCCGCTGATAGGCTTTGACAAGCAGGAGATAATAAGGGTGGCAAGAATGATTGGCACCTACGATCTCTCGATCAAGCCGTATAGGGACGTATGCTCGATAAACGCAAAGAGCACCGCAACCAACGCAAGTAGGGAAAAGATCGCAAGGCTGCTTGAGGAAATGGGCATCGATAGGATAGCGGAAAGGACGCTCAAGGCGTCATCTAGTTCAAAAATTTGAAACTGCACCCCATTTAAACCTTTATGACGTATTTGAGATGTATTCCATGAACCTGTTAACAAGAGTAGTAATAGCAGCGGTGATCGTCGCAATCGTGCTTGTAGGAGTCTATTTCGTGCTTCAAGAGGCGCATCTGGGCCAGCAGGTGACAAAGCAGCAGGCAGTGGCACTTATAACAAATTACCTTCAGAACAAGGCACAAAACACCGTTGTGAACGTGACCAATGTCACAGCGTCTGTATATCCCGGAAGCTGGCATGTTATCGCATCGGTCACTTTCAATGCGACAAGCCCATGCCCATCCTATGCGGCTTATTCATTTGACTACCCGCAGTACGGCTTCGTGCAAAGGGTCCAAAACAACTACACAAGCCACTGCGTGATATTTGGTCTGCTGCAGAACCGCAGCTACATACTAGCCGCAGCGCCTCTTGCAATAGCCAGGTCCTACAATCTCTCGATACCCTCGATAAACGGTTTTGTGGGCAGATACGGCTACAACAACGTCGTAGTGCACGCAAACTTCTACAACTCGATAATACTTCTTTCCAAGACCTATGAGAACGTCTGGCTGGTCAATTACTCTGCCCCTATTGCAAACTATTCGGTATATGCGGCGATAACACAGTCCGGAGGCAACCTGCTCACGAACTATACTATCGCGCGCTGAGATCTCTCTCAAAATAGAGGACCCTGTGCGTCTTTCCCTGCCTCTTTATCGTCCTTGACGCTATCCCCTTCTCAACAAAGCCATTCTTCCTAAAGAAGGACTGGGCGCCGACGTTCGAATCCGCAATTTCTGCAACTGCAGATCCTACCCCCATGGATCTTGCAACCCCCAAGGCATCAGAAAGCAGCTTAGTGCCAATCCCTCTGCTCCTGCTCTGCTTATCGACTATAACGCCTACGCTGCATGTTCCATCCTTTATCATGATCTCGCACTCCCCAATTACCCTTCCGCTTTCAATCGCAACCAGATCCACTGCCATTTTGTCCCTCATCGCCTTTAGCTTGTAGGCGAAAAGCTCGTTTAGCTCTTCTTGGCCGGGTTCTCTTTCGAACCACATTGCAAGAACCGAGTCCCTATACACATCTAGTATGAGCTTGCACAGCTGCTCTCTGTCAGCTGCAAGGATCCCGCGTATCTCCATCCAAATCTATTTTAAACCTTGTTTGGCAATAGCTATAATTCTATGAGGATTACTACGGCAACAGCCAAGAAGATACTCAAGGAGGCAGGCGCCAAGAGGGTCAGCGACTCTGCGGCAAGCGAGTTTTGGCGCGCGATAAACACGTACGCTTATTCTATAGCAAAGAGGGCAGTCAAGCTCTCTGCGCATGCAAAGAGAAAGACGGTGGAAAAGGCCGACATCGAGCTGGCTAAGTAGCTAGAGCGGAACCCCGAGCAACCTCAGAAGAGTAAGAATTGCTACTGCAGGCAATCCAAAGATCGCAGTGACGATTATTATCGGCCAGCTTATCGGCATTCCGATGTTGAAAAGCCCGTTGAGCACGAAGATGCTGATAAGCCCAAGTATGGTGTTGGCGAGAATTCCAAGTATGAACTTGCCCAGCCTGAAAATAACGAAGAGTATGGCTATTGCAGCAATTATTATGATTATCTCAGAGGCCAGGGGGCCGAGTCCGAACACTGTTTGAAGAAGTAAAGGCAACATCCTCTCGAATTTACTGCGAAGCAGAAAGCTAATAACCTTTCACTTGCTTTCTTATGTAGCCCCCCAAAAGATAATTATTTATATTTGTAGCCCCCCAATAACCCTGTGTATATAGAAACAAGAATTGTAGGGCGCAGAAAGAAGTATTATTTGGTGTATGCCTACAGACTTTTGGGAAAAGTGAAGAAGGCCAAGGCCTTTCTGGGCAGCGACCTCAAAAAAGGCGATTTACGGGCAAGAATAAAGGAGGTAGAAGCCGTTCTCGAAACAAAAGTAACTGGGCTTAAGGCAATCGGAGATCCCTACAAAACTGCCCTTTCCGAGCAGGATATTAATGAACTAAGGACTTTGTGGGGCGGGGGCAGGATAGAATTACAGCACCTCAGCGAAAGCGACTGGGAGAGATTTGTCGAGGTCTTCACATACGATACCAATGCTATTGAGGGTTCAACGGTAACAAAAGGCGAGGTTAAAAACATACTGGAGAATAATAAATGGCCCGATAAATCGAAGGACGAAATTGCAGAAACTACAGGAGTTGCAGAAGCCGTTGCCTACATAAGGAAAACAAGAGACCACCTCTCGACAGATCTGATAAAGAAACTGCATTGGATAATATTCAAAAATTCCAAACAATTTGCAGGTAAAATAAGAGCGAGAGGTGTAGAAGTGGCGGTTGTGAGCACAAGTGGGGATATCATCCACAGGGGGACAAAATCAACATTGGTTGCGTCGCATCTTAGTGAGTTAATCCGGTGGGATAAGAAAAGTAGCAAAAAATATCCCCCGCTGGTTTTAGCCGCGGTCGTGCACAACCAATTCGAGGTAATACACCCATTTCAAGACGGAAATGGCAGGGTGGGAAGACTAATTCTCAACAATATCCTATTGAAATATGGTTTGCCCCCAGTAAATATAGAGCTCAAGAACCGCAAGGCTTACTATGATGCTCTAAGAATATACGGCGCAAACGGCAACCTCAGGCCTATTTTGGAACTGATATTGAAGGAATACAAAAGCCTGAAAAAGCTACTCAAATAACTGGGTGCCCACAGGTTCTGATTTTTGTAGCCCCCCAAATCCTAACAATAGGAATAAATACCGCAAAACCCACTAACTATTCAGTGGTGTGCGGGTTGCTTACCATCTTTTGATGGAGGAAGCTCTTCCCGTGCAGAGCGCACATGGCCCAAGGCCTTGCCTCTGAGCAGAAACGATACTGCCATGTCGCATAAGCTATGACAATACGAGCGCGGCAGTGCAGGTGAAACGGCAGAGGAGGTGCGCAGTGAGCATGCAAGGCAGAACGCCGCTTAGTCGAATGCAACCTAAAACAGAAGGAGGGCTACGGCACACCACTACTAATTTATGACCTCTAGCCTGTCTGCTTCCTCTACAAAGAAGTGGAGGGACTCTTCCCTGTTTTGTCGCCTCTCCTTCCTTAGTGCATTGGGGACATGCATATCAGGCTTTGCGCACTCCCTATCCTCAAGCTTGTCTAAGAGCTCTGTGAAGAGTATTGCAGCGCGTATCGTGCTCTTAAAAGCATTTACCCTGTCAGCAGAGTTGAAAACCCTCTCTATGGCATTAACGTATCTGCCGACCTTTTCTCCATATGCGCTAACTGCCACCTCCCTCGTATCGGATGGCTCCATTAGCCAAAAGCCGCCATCTTTTGTTATGCTGATCGCCCAAACCTCTTTGCGAAACATATCGCGAAGGGCATAGTTTATGCCGCTTCCATGGACGCCGACATCGACAAGCAGGGATTTTGACTTAAGCAGGTACTTCTCCACCTTTACCGCGCTTTCCATGCTGTCGAATAAGTTCTGATGATTTATATAATTAATCTAGCAATTGTCTTTGTGCGTAAAATGGCAGTCGAGGTCGAACTTAGGTCCTTTCTGACAGAGCAAAAGTACAACGAGCTGCTGCGCTTTTTTAGGATAAACGGCAAGTTCATGCACAAGGAGAACCAGATAACCCATTATCTTGACGATTCGGGGAACCTGCGGATACAAAAGAGCGACAAGTTCGCAAAGGTCTGGCTAAAGGAGGGAGAACTGCACGCAATAGAGCACCACGAGATGGAGGCGAGGTTCCCAAGAGAGGACTTCGAGGAGCTTGAGAAAATCTTCACTATAATCGGAAAACCCACCAGGATAAAATGGATACGCTCAAGGCACAACTTCAAATGGAACGGAGCAAACGTAATGCTGGATTACACTAAAGGGTACGGGCACATACTGGAATTGGAAATCCTCTGTCAAAAGAAAGATGTCCCGAAGGCAAAGAGAAAACTTGCGGCGCTTATCGCCTCACTAAAGCTCAAGCCCACCCCCAAGGCGGAGTTCGACAAAAAATACAGGCACTACATCAAGAACTGGAAGAAGCTGGTAAAATAGGTGCCGCATGGAAGGCTCTGCAAAGCAAAAGGTCCCAGGAGGAAAGCTACTTACTGTCAAGATATCATATTCGGAAAGGATCGAATCCGTGCAGATACTCGGTGACTTCTTTTTGTACCCAGAGGATTCGCTGCGATACATCGAGGCATCGATTACTGGGATAAAAACATCGGAGAGCGAAGCTGAGATCGCAAAGAGGATTAGCGATGCGATGTCGGCAAACGGCGTTGAAATAATTGGCGTGACTGCGCAGGCAATCGCGCAGACGATACGTATGGCGGTGAAGGCATGAAATGGCGGATAATCCCACTCGAAACGCACGACGCGTTCTTCAACATGGCTGCAGATGAGGCCATAGGCGATGCCATTGCAAAAGGCGAATCTGCCCCCACGATAAGGTTCTACAAGTGGAAGCCCGGAGCAGTATCCATAGGCCATTTCCAGTCGATGAACGACGAGGTCAACATAGATTGTTGCAAAGAGCTTGGGATAGATTACATAAGGAGAAAGACTGGCGGTGGAGCGGTATACCACGATGAGAACGGGGAGATAACATACAGCGTCATAGCGCCAGAGGAAATGTTCCCGAAGGGAATAATCGAGAGCTACAGGGTGATTTGCGGCTGGATTGTCCTGGGCCTTGCAAACATCGGAATAACGGCGGAATTCGCCCCGATAAACGATATAGTGGTCTTGGGCAAAAAGATATCCGGAAACGCCCAAACCAGAAGGAACGGGATACTGCTCCAGCACGGCACAGTACTCTACGACCTGAAGATCGAAACAATGTTCTCGCTGCTCAAAATAAGCAACGAGAAGATATCGGACAAGATGATAAAGAGCGTTGAGGATAGGGTAACAAGGGTCCTGGATTTCAGGCAGGTCTCCCAAGAACAGCTATACGAAGCGCTACTGGCAGGGTTCACAAAAGACAAAGAATGCGAATTCGGGGCAATGTCGCAAGAAGAGATTGAGAAAACAGAGGCTCTTTCTAAGACGTCTTACAGATCCAGCGAATGGAACTTCATGCGCTGATCACTTCTTGACTATTGCGCTTATGAAGTGCTCGCCAGCCCTATAAGAGCTCCTTACAAACGGGCCGGATGCAACGTACAAAAAGCCCATCTCCATAGCCTTTGATCTGAAGAACTCGAACTTCTGCGGCGTCACATACTCTTTGAGCTCTATGTGGTGCCCTTTGGGCTTGAGATACTGTCCCAGCGCCAAAAAGTCCACATTTGCTGCGCGCAGGTCCTTCATTGATTGCAACACCTCTTCATCCGTTTCACCGAG
>JAGWHG010000012.1 GCA_028866975.1 Microcaldota archaeon
CGCTCGTCAGAAGAGCCTGTATGAACTGGTTTCCTGCAGTTACTGTCTGGTTTGCAGTGTATCCAGCTACCAGGATCCTGTTCGTGCCGAATGCCTGAACGATCACAGAGCCTGAGCCGAAGCTCGAGTCCAGCGATGGGTTCTGCGTGAAGATCTGTCCTGCGACAGAGTTCACGAATTTGCTACCCACAACGATCAAGGTCGAAGCCGCATTTGCGTTGCTGTCAAGCACTGCAAGTGGCGTTGTGGCCGTGTTCAGCGCCACCGAAGTGACAGCTGAGGTTGCCGAAGGCGTTGCCGTCAGGTTGCTTAGACCCGTGACCTTGCACGATGTGCTCGAGAATGAGCATGTCGCGTTCACAGATGCGATTGTGACGTTCGCCAGGTTCGTTGACTGACCAACCTTGTATGGGCCGTAGTTGGTTGTCGTTGAGGACACAGTCGAGGACTGTGGTCCTACCACGAACTGCAGTGTGTCGACAGACCTTGCGATATCATATGTCGCGCTTGTCGTGCTAAGTGCAGCAAGCTCGTCTCCACGCTCAGTCCTGAATCCTACAGGCGCCTTGATGTTCGACTGCTGTGACGAACCAGTGTTGGAGTTGTACACAGCTGCGTTGTTGTTGCCAGCCGTTATGTTGAGCCAGTACTGAGGCGAAGAGAGCAGTGTCGAGGAGTTTGTGATTCCCACGACTATTGCATTGCCGGTTGTGGCTGTTGCTGTTGCAACTGTCGATGTAGGCGTTGGCAGCGTTGGCATGGTGTAGGTGTAGTACTGGTTCCTTCCACCAATCGCACCAGATGCACCGGATATTACGAAGTTCACGTTAGAACCTTCTCCGGTGTAGGCGACTGTCGCCTTTATCGCATTCGTTGCAATCGAGTACGAATACTGCGCATTTGTGTACTGTAGGAATGGACCATTGTAGGACAACACTCCGAGCAGCACTGAGTTGCTTATCGCATTAGCAGTGCCAGCAGTCAAGGTGTTGGCTGTTGCCCATACATCTACAGTGGCACCTGGGGAAGGTATCGCAGTTCCGAGCTGCACGTTCGTGACGTTAGCCAGTAGCGTTCCAGCCACAACCTGGCTCGTTCCGAATCCTGTGAAGGATACGGTGACTGAGGACTGTGAAGTCGCGCCAGTCTTGTAACCAGTCACTGTGACAGTGAGCGGGTTGGATGTGGAGATGTAGTTGCCTAGGATTGTTGCCGCATTCGCTGGAATTTGTATCCACGTACCGTAATTAGGGAAGTTGCCCTGAATAACGTTCGCTACTCCATTTGAAGATATGGAGTTCATTGGTTGGTACTGATACGTATCCAAGTCATATGTCAAAGTGCTGACCGCACCTGTTGGGGCAGGTGCGCTGTCACCAGATGTAACGGTGAACGCAGTTGGAATCGATGACGTTACTGTGAAGAGGTTCGCAGCACCAGTCACGACTGTGTCGTTTATCACGTTGCTCGTCGTTGTAGCAACATTCGATGCGAAGATGTTTGTACCACCCACCTGTGAGTTGAAGGTGTAAGCCTGTACTGCGACTGTTGCGGCCGCAGCAGCTCCATTGTTGAATGGGTTGGTGTATGTCACCTTGCTGCTTGTGGACGTTCCGAGCGAAACAGCGTCGTAGTTGCTGTTGCCTGATCCTGGTGCGCCCAATGAGTCACCAACGAATGTGACCTTCCATGCAGGCGATGACGATGTTATCGACATTGTTCCGCCAGGGGATAGATTAGTCGTTGAAGACTGGTTGCTATAGAGCACTATGCCCTGAAGCACCACGTTTGCGTTTCCAAGTCCGGTGAACGTTCCAATACCAGTTGTCTGGTTTGAGGACCAGTGCAGAGTCGTGTAGAACTTGCCGCTAGACGTGTTGAACGCCTTTCCAGACGTTATGTTGAACACGTTAGAGAAGAGCTGCAACTGAGCCCACTTCTGGTACGCGTAGAGTCCTGGGAAGGTTGTTCCCACGGAGATGTAGAGCTTGGTTCCTGTGACGTTGATTATCTTCGTTGTCGAAGGAGCAATCGAGGTCGTGTTTGTAAGGACTCCGTTCTTGTACACTGCAACTGCGGCATTTGAAATACCATTTGATGTAGGGTACGAAAGGTCCTGCAAGACTACTGTCCAAGGGCCTGCGGATATGTTCTTACCAACATATACGACCTGCTGAGGCGTTATTGCCTGAGCCAGCTGAACAGCACCTCCAGAGGAGAGCGATGTTCCTGTTACGAAGTTGCCAGAGCCAGGGATTGATCCTGAAGCAGGTGGCGTTGCAGAGTAGAGCGAGTAGCTCTGACCGAGCAATGTGAATGCTGCGTGGTTAACTGTACCAGCCCCAGCGTTCGTTGCGTTTGTCCAAGGCTTGATCGGGTTTCCGAACACAACCTGGTACGCAGCCTCTGCGTCAAGCAACTGGAAGTTGTTGACAGAAGTCTGCTGGTTGAATATCGGGAATCCTGCGATCCACAGATATTCAGACTCCTGGTATGTTCCAGAAGCGCTGAGAAGTCCCGGAATCTGCGCATTTGACAAGAGCAAGATGTTATCGTTGTTCGTGTTTGTGGAGAATGAGGTGAACTGTACGCCGCCGCCGTTGGTGTTAGCCAAGACAGATGTTGGTACAGACAAAGGTGCACCGACTCCTGCGAATCCTGATGTCGCAGTAGGTGAACCTGTCACAGCCCACTGGCCTATTCCGCCATTGAATTCACTGTATGCATAAGAACCAGAGTTTGAAGAAGATGTTCCCTGCAAAGTCTTTGTTGAACCAATTGTTCCATAGTTGAGTGCAGCGCCGTTGAGCACAGAGCCGATGAGCGCCTTTACTGTGTAAGAGCCGCTTGCGGTCACTGTTCCCTTCTCTCCGAGGTATACCTGGGAGTTAGAAAGTGTGCACGTAGGTGTCGTAACAGTGCATGAGACTGCGCCTGTGTTTCCTACAGTTGCTGTTATAGGTGTTGATGCATATGCAAGGTTGCCGATCACTGCAGCTATGTTAGCAGCGACCACGCCGTCTGACGGCTGAGCCGTAGATCCAACGACAATCTGCACAACCGGTTGTCCCGCGTTGTTGATTATCGGTATGCTGCTGAACGATGCTGGTCCAGCCACGACAAGGCCCATTGCCAAACTTGCCGCGATTGCGGCTATTCTCTTTGCATTCAAACTTTTCATTCTATCACATATTCTACCCTTTCGGGTGAATTAGCATAAACTGCAAAGTATTTAAATGATTCGCTATGTTTAATCTTTTGTATGTAAAAAAAAGTTTATTCATCGTCAATCGTTGGATTGGACTTCTTTTATTGGCGAATGCCCTCGACGACAAGACAATTTTTGCCGAAGGGATGCTTTCCATCCATACTCGTACGGATGACGTTGTAGTTGCCCTGTACACTCTAATCATATCCCAAATAAGCCTTATATACCTTTTTTGAGAAGTTCCTAGATATGCCAAACGTCACTGCCATAGACGACATACTGGGCACTTTGGCCCTGCCTTTCAATGAGGCGGCGATAGTTACTGATTATGCAATAGGGTATGTCAAGGCTGCGCTCTCTGGGAGCGAGAGAAGGACGATACGAATAGAGAGATATGGCAAGACGTACTCGATAGAGGTCCTTCCAGACAGGGACGGTGGATGTGTTTCTATCGACGGCTTCTCCAAAAAGAAGCTGCGATTCTTCTACCGATCCAAAAGGGAGATGGATGATACCATCAGGATGCTCTCAAACGAGTTCATAAGAGGGGAGAGCGGATGGCTAAATGTAAAGGGAAAGGACGTTCTTGACGTCGGTGCTTATGTTGCGGACACCGCGATATACTTCGTGCTGCAGGGTGCAAGGCACGTCTATGCGATGGAGCCATACAAGCACTTCTATGACATGGGAAGGAGAAATGTAGAGGGAAATGCGATGTCTGGCAAGATCACGATGATAAAGGCAGGCGTGTCGGGCTCCGGCAAGAGTAGGGAGGTTGACAGCTTTGGCAAAGAGGCAAAGAGCGCTTCTGGCACTCTGGGGAGCGGGGGGATGATGAGTCTTGAAAGGATAGTCAACAAATACAAGCTCAAAGACGCAGTTCTCAAGATGGACTGCGAGGGGTGCGAATACGATGCGATACTTAGCGCCTCGACTAGCGCTCTTAGGAGGTTCTCGGAGATGGAGATAGAGTACCACTACGGATATCTCAATTTGGAAGAGAAGCTGCGAGAGGCTGGCTTTAAGGTTGAGCGACACAAGCCGATGAAGAGGATTAACTTCGGGACAGGCAGCGTCATGGTCAATGGCTTTATCAATGCGAAGAGGATAGGAAAATAGCGCCTATAATATATACTATATATGGCTGATTTAATAGTGAGGAAGAAACTTTACCTTATAGGGGTCGATTCTGCACCATTGTGGCTAATTGAGAAGCTGCAAAAGAAGCATGGCATGCATGGGTTTGAGAAATTTGCCAAGGAAGGCATGCTTAGGAACCTAGAATCGACGCTGCCGCCGGTCACCGCGGCGGCGTGGCCGAGCATATATACGGGCCTTGAGCCAGGTGAGCACGGGGTCATGGACTTTTTGTGCATCGATAGCAAGTACTCAAAGCAGCTGATATACTACGATCCGTCCAAGTTCCCCCCGTTTTGGGACACACTTGCAAAGAAGGGCCTTAGGAGCCTTGTGATAACGCCTGCGATGTCGCTTCAAAAGAGCCCTAGCGACAACGTCGATATCATAACCGGCTGGCCCCTGCAGCCAAGGTACAGCTCCAAAGAGCTAGAAGACGCAGCCAAGGAGTTCGGCTTCAAAGGAGAGCCCGAGATTGGCCTTGAGCTCGAGAAGGGGGAGATGTCTGTCGAGCAGGCCTCGAAACGATATCTTAGAAGCATAAAGGCAAGGTCCGAACTCAGCAAATACCTAATACACAAAAACGATTACGATCTCGTCTTCGTCTGCTTTACCGAGACAGATAGGATACAGCACTACGCCTTGAGCCTCGATTCATGGGAAAAGAGCGTTGCCCCTCTCTACAAGAGCATCTCGGATTTTGTAGAATGGGTGATGGACTACACCGCAAAAGAGAAGGAGAACTCGATGGTGATGCTGGTATCGGACCACGGCGCGCAGCCGATAAAAAACAAGTTTCTCATCAACGCATGGCTGGTGCAAAATGGCTTTGCGAAGCTAAAGGGCGACGTCAAGACAAAGAGTGCATCTGGAATAGGCACGAGCGTCAGAAAGCAGATACGCGAGAGGGTTATGAAGATAGGCATCAGAAGGGCGGTCTACAACGCAATGCCAGGGGCGCTACGGAAGATGGTGGAGAGGCTTGTCGATGAGATACCTGACGAGCAGTACATCGGCGGGCAATACCGCAAGATCTACGAAACGGACTTCGACATGCGCAGCACCAAGGCGTTTGCGGCGATATCATTTGGCACGATAGGCATGATCTGGCTCAACGACAAGAGGTTCTCGTCGCAGGGAATAGATTCGAGTGAAATAGGGAGGGTAAAGGAAGCCATAATTAGCGCCTTGAAGGGCCTAAAGTCTGCTGAGGGGGACAAGTTAGTGATCGGGATTTACGACGGCAAGAGGTATTATGGCAATCGCAATGACTTCATAGTCCCGGACATCATGTTTGAGATGAAGGAGAACTACATCAACGACTTCTCGTATTTCTCAAGCAGCGAACTGTTCATGGAGCCGGAGATAAACAGGAAGGGGGACCATTCGCGGCTCGGCATAATTGGCCTGGTCGGTAGCGGCGTTGACATCAAAAAAATGTCGAAGAGGAAAATCGCAGTGCAAAACGTTGGCCCTACGATACTTGCTTATTTCGGCGACAAGTCGATGAAGGACAGATCGCTTCTCTGATCATTTTCTTGCGGTTATCCTTATGTGTGGGGAAAATCTCGGAGTTATGAGAGTGAGCAATCGCATCGCGATCCTGTGTGGCAGCGGTGTTAGATCCTCCCTGCCAGGAGTTGTAAGCAGATACTCGTATCTTATCTCCCGAAAACCGAATGTCTCGAGCATGTTCCTAAGCGATATTGGCGTGAAAAGCGAATACTGCTTGTCGAGAGGATGGCCCTTTCGCCTGTTGTTTTCCTCGTATTTTCCGTAGAAAGTGCTGCCAAATACTCCCCAGAACCCTGCGTTGTTGGTCAGTATCTCTATAGTTCCGCCCTTCCTAAGGACACGCCTGCTTTCCTTGATCAGATTGGATTGGTTTGTGAGATGGGCGATGACGAATTCTGCAAACACCCTGTCGAACGTGTTGGCCCCGTACGGAAACCTGTCATTGTTTATGCCGCACTTTTTACCTCTTTCCTCGATGGGTGTATGTCGATGAAGTCGGTGCAGTAAGTGCTTCCCGCAGCCGACATTTAGGATCCGCTCCATAAAGCACTCATTTCACAGAGAGAATCGCATCCGCGACCTCTTTTATCTGCTCCTCCTTGAGGGTCGGCCCGCTCGGCAAATTGAGCCCCCTGAACCCGATGTCCTCTGCGACAGGCAGCGATTGCTTGCCGTCCTTGTAGAGCGGCAGCATGTGTATCGGATAGAAGAACGGCCTTGTCTCTATCCCTGCGTTGTTTAGCGTCGCAGTGACCTTATCCCTAAGCTCTTTCTTGACGAGCACAGAGTAGTACCAGTAGACGCACTTGGCCCACTTCATCTCAGGATGGTGGACTACGCTCTTGCTGTCCTCAAAATACTTGTTGTATGTTTTTGCCATCCACCTATGCCTGTCAACAAGGTAATCGATCTTCTTGAGCTGCGCAGTTCCTATTGCGGCCTGTATGTTCGTCATCCTGAAATTGTACCCTACCATGTCGTAATAATACTTGTTCTTGTATTCTGGCTTCATTCCCTGGTTTCTCAGTATTCCCATCTTCTCGGCGAGCTCGTCATCGTTTGTGAGGACCATGCCGCCCTCACCCGTCGTTATGATCTTGTTGCCGTAAAATGAGAAGCTTGCCACCCTTCCAAATGTACCCACCTTCCTCTTTTTATATTCTGCGCCGTGCGCCTCTGCGCAGTCCTCTATCACAGGTATGCCGTGCTTGTCTGCGACCTCCATTATCGGATCCATGTCGCAAGGATGCCCGTACACGTGCACGACCATTATCGCCTTCGTCTTCGAGTCGATCTTCTTCTCTATATCCTTGGGGTCGACGCACCAGTACTCCTTTGTAGAATCTACAAATACCGGCTTTGCGCCGGTGTATTCTATTGTGTTTGCGCATGCTATCGAGGTCATCGAGGGCACTATCACCTTGTCGCCCTTGCCTATGCCCATTGCGACTAACGGCAGGTGCAGGGCAGAAGTGCCGTTGTTGACCGCTATGCCGTGCTTTGTCCCTATGTAGCCGGAGAACCCCTTCTCGAAGTCCCTGATGAAGTGGCCGTTCGAGCTTATCCAGTTCGTCTTGACTGCCTCGACTACGTTGTTGAGTTCCTCTTCGCCGACATACGGCTCGGACATCTGTATTCTTGCCATCAAACCAACTAATCCTTCAGAACCCTAGTTATCAGCTTTGCCTCGCTCGGGTAGTTTGGCGCGTCCCAAGGGAAGCGCTCTCCTGTGACCACCTTCTCCCACCTTTCCATATCTGCCTTGACCATTATCTTGACGAGCTGCTTGAACGACGTCTTCGGCTTCCATCCAAGTTCCTTCTCGGCCTTTGAATAATCTCCCCTGAGCGCATTCGTGTCTATCGGCCTGAGGAACCTCTTCTCAGTCTTGACGTAGTCCCTCCAGTTCAGGCCTGCAACTTCAAACGCCTCGCTCATGAAGCCGAATACAGAGTGGAACTTGTTTGTCGCGAGGACGAAGTCGTCGGGCTCATCGTGCTGCATCATCCTCCACATTCCCTCCACGTATTCCGGCGCATATCCCCAATCCCTTACCGATTTCACGTTGCCGAGCTGCAGCTCCTTGTCGAGCCCGAGGACGATCTTTGCAACTCCGTTGGATATTTTTCTCGTCACGAACTCGAGCCCTCGCAACGGCGATTCGTGGTTGAAGAGTATGCCCTGGCACGCAAAGAGCTTGTATGCCTGGCGATATATCTTCATCGCCCAGTATCCGTAGAGCTTTGCGGCGGCATACGGGCTTGTCGGCTTGAACATGCTCTGTTCGCTTAGCGGCTTGTTTGAAAGGCCCCTGAGGCCGTCGCCCATCCCTGCCTGGCCGAACATCTCGCTCGTCGACGCCTGGTACAGCCTTATGTTCTTGTCTAGGTTTCTTATTGCTTCCAGATACATCACGACGCCCAGTCCGTCGACCTGCGTCGTCATTATCGGCGCCTCGAACGCAGCTGCAACGAAGCTCTGCGCAGCGAGATTGTAGACCTCCTTGGGCTGCGATATCTGTATCGATTCGACAATCGAGCTCATGTCGTTCATGTCAAGAGGAATGAGATTGACCTTGTCGAATACGCCAAGAGCCTGTAGCCTCCAAAAGTTCGGCGTCGAAGCCCTTCGGAAGGTGCCAAACACCTTGTACCCTTTCTCGAGCAGGAACTTGCTCAGATACGCGCCGTCCTGCCCGGTTACGCCAGTGATAAGTGCGTGTTTTGCCATTGAAATCCTCGAGAAACCCTCAGGAAATAATACGTTGTAGCAGATTTATAGCCTTATACTCTCAGACTATCTGCTTCTTGAAAGTGTCAGGATTCTGGGGGTCGAACTCGTGGTCGGCGAGCTCGAGTATGTAGATGTCCTCGCCCGAGACGTTCTCGATTGCGTGCGTGACTTGCGTCGGTATGTTGAGAAGTGTTATTGGATTGTCCGACATCTCGAACACTTCCTTCTCGCCCGTCCTGTTATCCACCAGCGTGAACCTTGCCCTGCCCTTCACCAGGCAGAACCACTCGTTTTTGTGCTCGTGGTAGTGGTTTCCTCTAACCGTCCCGGGTTTGGATGTTACGAGATAAATGTACTTTAGATCCAGCTGAAGGGCGCTGAACTTGAACAGGTCAACAGACCATCCCCTTGGGTCCTGCTGGGTCTTGAGTTCGATCTTTTTTACCTCCATACATAATACACTGAGCCAAGGTATATTAATTTCTTGTCAGCTCCAGCAGGTCTTCCCTCTTTGCCTCTTTCCATAGGTCGCGCAAGGCTTTGGTTATTGCGCTCTTCTGACTAAGCGTTGCTATGTAGCTACCTTCCTGACTTACGATTTCGTCGTATTTGCCGAACAGCACCGTCCTTACTTGCGAAGACACGCCCGTGGTCTTTCCTTTCATGACCGACTCCCTCATTCCGCTCTTGGCTATGAAATCGTTGAAGTTATTAGTTTCGAACAGTACCTTCCCACTCTGGAATACGAGCGTCTTTGCATCAGGGCCATAAACATAAACCACTGGCCTGTTGAGCGATTTCAGGCTGCCTTCGGCACCTGTGGACAGCTCGCCGCCTCGCACCTCGATGTCAACAAGTGGGGTAGGGGTGTAATTATCTTCTCCGCAAGAACCTGTGAGAAAGTTTTGATACAGAATTGGGATTATTATGTCGGTACTTCCGTTGTCGTGCTCTGCGGCAAATGCTGCACCATAAATTTCCTTCGTATAGCCAGGATAGCATTCCTCATATATCGTTGGGGCGTCGTGGAACTTGACAGGCACGACGTCCATGTTGCCCAATGTTATCTTCTTATCACCGAGGATCTGCTGCGCGAAGAGCTCGCCCCCCCTCTTCAAGACCATGCTGAAATAATGCTGCTCAGCCGGGCCAACTCCTTTCAGAGTGGGGCTGACGAATGTAAGCCTACCATAGCTCGGGTGTCGCCTCATATAGGTGAATTCAATTTCTGCGAATGCATTTGTAGCGATCGAGTTTATCGGCACGCCCGCTTTCCTCTCCACATCGGTAACTATCTTTCCAGCGGAGAATCCGAGTGTGTTTGGCATCGTCGGCGCCTGGCTGTCTCGCATCGACATTATCATGCCGCCGCCCTTCACGATTCCGATTAGCCCAGAGTCGACTTCCGCTACGAATTCTGCACTGCCTTGTCTTTTCATCAATAGTGATTGAGCATGCACAAGAGACTTGTCGAAGTCCTTGTTCTCCCTTGCTTCATTTGCAACGAATGCGCTGCTGGTTAGGCCCTTTGAGGAGATATGGACTCCTCCTTCCTCGATCCTGACTATTCCGAACTGGCAGTCATAGTTTGCGCTTGGCACGCTCGAGAACTTCTTGTGAAGATCGTCATTCGATTTTTTAGACATCGCCATGCAATCGTATTTCGCTTTTGTTCTGGGTTTTATAAGGATAATTCAGCATTCGTACGTGGATTAAGCCTTCTTGTATACAGCAAAAGTCTCCTTCGCCACCCTGTCCCACGAGAAGCTCCTTGCATACTTTGTTGACTTTTCTCTCTCCTTGCTATTGTATCCGTTCCTGCTCAGGTTGAGTATTGCCTTTGCAGCGTCAGCCTCGCCCGTGGTCTTCATGCAGCATCGCGTGACTTCCTCGTCGAGGTTGTTTTCCTTGAGCACAAGCGCAGGCAGACCTCTTGCCTGTGCGTCTAGTATCGGCAGGCTAGAGCCCTCCTCCATCGTCGGGAAGAAGAAAAGATCGAAGCTGTCATAAGTCTGCATCAGCGTCTTCTCCTGCGCGAAGCCCATGAAGGTTACATTTGTCAGGTCGTTCTTCTCCTTGTATGCGATAAGGTTCTCTTTTTCCGCCCCGCTGCCATATATCAGGAACTTGACATTCGGCGCCTTGTCCTTCAGCCTCTTCGCAGTCTTTAGTATGAATATGACGTTCTTCCTGAATGCGAGCGCGCCTATGTACCCGACCTTGAAAGTCCCGCCCTTCTTACTGTTCGGTATCTTGACTGTCCTAAATTGGTCCTTCGGGCAGAGTAGCGTGGTGACATGCTTCTTCATCTGGGGAAATCTTTTTTCCGCATCGTTGTTGACCGTGCTTGCGGTGAATATAATGTGGTCTGAGAAGTCTACCGCATCGTGTATGCTCGATGCGACCATGTTGTTGTAAGCATCCTGCAGCAGTCCCTTGTGATACCCTTCGAGGTCCTTGACCCTCATCAGGTCGTGTATGCTTGTAATTATTTTTGCTCGTGTCCCCAGCCTCTTCAACATCTTCGCGGCGAATCCGAGCTCCTGGTTGGTAATGTGTATGACGTCATACCCTTCCTTTGCGAGGTTCCTTATCCTAAGTTTGAAAACGGAATTCGCGTATACGAGCCCGAAGATGTCGTTCCTCTTCGATTCTTCGAGCGGATAGACAAGGTCTACGGTGTTGCCCTTCTTCAGCCTCTGCGAAATCTGGTAGGTGTATTCGGTTATGCCGTCGCCGCTTCCCGGCCCCGGCTTTATCGTGTTGAGGAGCGCTATCTTCACAAAAACACTCTTTTGATTCGGATAATTAGTTGCAATTATGGGTATTTATTGCTATACCTGTCCTTGAGGAGCTTTATCAGCAGGTCTATCCCTTGCTTCTTCCCAGAATATTTCCTGTCCAGCCTCTTTATTGTTCGCTCACTGTCAAGCTTTAAGTATTTTATGAGGCCCTTGGTCCGGATTATGTTTGATATCGCAATCGTCTCTTCGGTCCTCTGCCTGCCGATGTCCAAATGCGTCTTGAAAGTGCTGGTGAAGTAATCGAGATTCATCTCGCCATTGAGCAGCCCTATCATCAGGTCGCGAAGTATCAGTATCGCAGGGTTATTTTGGGAGAAGAGGTCCATCTTGTTGTAATACCTTGTATGTCGAAGCTCGTCCATGTGGTTGATGTATTCGCTCTCCGACTCGAGCTTCTTTACCCTGCCAATCATCTTTGGGGTTTCGTGCGTCAGTCCGAGGAATTCCACACTATTCTTCCTAAAAAGCCTCACTTGCCAGGTGAAGAAGTTGGACTTGCCGCCCTTCTGGTTCACGTGCTCATACCTCTTTATCTGCATCACATTGAAGTCTGCGCTGCCTATAATCTTTCTTATGTTCAGCCTGAGGTGCGTCGATAACCTCTCATCCGTATCTAAAAGCAGTATCCAGTCGTTTCTGCACTTGGATATCCCGTAGGCCCTGAAGGGTTCGGCATAGCCCAGTGCAGGAGCGTGGAATATCTTCATCTTATCCATCTTCTCTTCTGCCTTTTTGCGGTTCAGGAGCCTGAATTTTTTGCTATAGCTAGAGTCTATTACGATTATCTCATCTACTGTCCTCTGCATCTCTTTGGCAAGCGACATTACCTCCTCTGCCTCATTTATGGAGAATATCAGGAGAGAGAGCCCCATCTAATCAACTTCTAATTATTATTGCTTAATATTTAATCTATTCGATGATTGCGACTGGGCCCACGAATGTTGAGCCGATGGATTAGCTTGTAATCCGGCGAAGAGGCTTTTATTTACAACATACATAGATACATCACTATGGAATCCCATCATCGGTAGATAGGATTTCTATTGCACTGACGTTATAGTTAGTTCTTGTAGTTGATGACCGCTATTGCATTGGCGTTGTTGAACGGCCTATTGTAGTTGCATTGGAGCGCTTCAGCCCCACCGACCTGCTGCCATTCGTTTGCCCCATTTATTCTTTTCATGAACTGTGTATTCTGTATGAGCGGATCCTTGAGCATCATGCTTTCAACCCCTGCAGGATTGTATCCAATCGGCACAGTCGCAAAAAGCTCGCCGCCTTTCTCCAGATTTTTTATTAGAGATTTCAGTACCCTGAGAGGTTTGCGGGGATCCTTCTCTTTTTCATCAAAGCCTGGATGCTCTAGGGTGGAAATGGAAAAAATGTAATCAAATTTCTCACTTGGAGAAAAATCGATTATATCTTCGTTTATCACGCCAGGGGCTTTCTCATACTTATCAACAATCGTATACTTCCTGGGAATGGAATAATGTTGAAGAACGTTGCCTACTTCTAAGACACTTTGCTGAGCAGATAGGTATTTTGAAAGTGCTTTTTGTGCGAGCGGTATCTCCACGGTCCTCTCATTTCTCCAGGACGTGCCGTAATCGTGATAACAATAATCATATTTTGCGCCATTGAAAATGAATTGCTGGCTCGTTTTGTTTTTAATGATATAGGGCTTTTCTATTACTTTACCAACTAACTCATTATACTTGCCTCTAGTAAAATTGATTATATTCCGGATCACTGTACGACCTTGAACTGCGGTATTCCAACAAAGAGCTTCGTGCCTTTGGCTCTGAGTTCCTTTGCTTCCTCCATGAGCTGCGGCAGGAAATGATACGGAAGGACGTATAGATAGTCTGGTTTGAACTTCAGCATCTCCTGCATTGATATGATTCTTATGCCGGTTGTTCCGTAGTATAAACCGTACTTCCTTGGGTTCTTGTCATATGCATAGGGCATCATCTCTTTAGTTATCCCAAGCCATTGCACTTGCGCATATCCTCTAGTAGAAGCGCCATCTAACATGAACTTTTTGCCCTTTCCCATTTCCTCCCTTATGAAGTTAAGGATTTCCGCCTTATTTTTGAGCAGCATATTCCTCAAGTTAGCGTATGCAACTTCATTGTCGTACTGCTCCTCCCACTTTCTCATTCTCTTGACACGCTCCTCACCGCCTTCAACTTTGAGCTCAGAGCCCGAATGCCTTATATAAACCCTTATACTACCTCCGTTGACATCATTGGTTATGACATCGAAAACCTCACACCCGTTCTTATTCAGCACGAACTCAAGCGCTTTGAGAGAATAGAATTCGATATGCTCGTGGCAGAAATCATCGTACGTGAAGTTCTTCATCGTCTCAGCAAGATAGTTCATCTGGATTACAAAAAGGCCGTTTTTGTCTAGGCATTTCCTTACGTCTGTAACAAAGGAATTTGGATCATCGAGATCGTAAAACATTGCGCAGCAGGTTATTATCTTTGCCTTTTTGTTGCCTGCCACCATAGCGAAGTTCTCAGCCGAGAAGTAGTCGTTTACTACTTTGATATTCTTGTCCTTCTGCATACCAGCAACATCGGATGGGTCGATTCCAATTCGCATTATATCCTCTCTGTCGTACTGCCTGAGCAGCGTGTTGTCGTTGCTGGCTATGTCCACCACCACATCTCCAGGCTGAAGCGCCACTATTTTCTGCGCTGATAATACCACATCTCGCAGCGCACTGACCATCATTTTAGATATTCCGGACTGATACCAATAGTTCTTGTAGAGTATGTTTCTATCAAATGTATGCTTGAGCTGAACCAAACCACAGTTGTCGCACCTTACAATCTCTATTGGGCCGCTGTAGCCTTCTGAAGAGGGCCTTGACGGAAAGCTTATCACATACTGATTGCCAAGGTTCAGTATCTCCTTTAGAATTGTGCCGCTGCAGGACCTGCAAGATTTCGCTTCTCTGTATATCTTCTCCATTTTAATCATCTTTAATCGACTTTGTAATTCTTCAGGATATCGGCAAGAACCGGCAATCCATCCGGGGGACGTATCACTGTATCCTTTGTCTTCTCTAGTAATTGTAGATCTATCTTATTTATATTATTCACTGTAATCGCGTTTGCCTCCTTTCCAGCAATCGTGTCCATCGTTATTACCGGCTTCATGAATCTAGCCATATCTCTTATGCTCCAGCTCACGTTGTAGGTCTCGTCTTGTAGTTGGAGAAAATGGGAGCACTCTCCGAGTAGTTCTTCTTTCTCACTCTCGCTGACAGCTCCCGTTATTATCTGAACCTTATTGGAATTGTATTTTTTGAATATTTCTTGCGCTATCTCGCTCGTTGCCTTCTTACTCTGAAGATCTGTGTTCATTGTACTTGCAATCACCACGGCCCTGACTCCCAGCTTAGTGGCGATCTCAGCAACTTTATCGAGATTTTTAGTTCTGGTAGCAATACTAACTGATCCGAGGCATATCTCGCTGACTTTCTTTGGTTTTTTTTTCAGAGGCGGGTAGTTTATCAGCGGCATGATTTTGTAGTTTTGTAGCCTCGCCAAATTCCTTGCAATCCATTCTGTTCTCAACAACAGCGTATGCTGGTTCTGCAGCTCTCTCAGTTGAATGTTGCCCCCTCTCTTAGTAACATTCAAGGCATATCGTGGATTCTTGATTGCAGTTTTGAGATTCGAGACTATCTTGCTGGGTTTTTTTGCCATTGCGAGAATCTCAAGCCCCATCCTTTTGGGGGTGGGAACAGAGTGCACTTCCAGTATGTACCTGTGTTTGTTGTCAATGTTGAGACGGCTCATGGGCTGGTACTCTATAACTGTAGGAATGCACTTGTCTGCGTCCTCAACTCTCTCAACCAGCTGCGCGTCTATGTTGTGTTCTTTCTTCAATCGCTCTTTTACAAGAGTTGTATAAGTGTATTCCAAATCCTTTGGAGAAACGAGGTTTACTTTCATACTCTCAGCCTCTTCATATCGGCATCGACCATGATCCTCGCTATCTCCTTCATCGTTGTTTTGGGTTTCCATCCGGCAAGAACTGGAGCGTACTCTGGCAGAGATATGGTATCCACTACATTCTTATTTGACTTAAATGAGACATACTCCTTCCACTGAAGGTTTTTATAAGAAAATGCGGCCTCCAGAAAGTCTTCGACTGTATTGATTTTTCCAGTCTTGAATGCCCAGTCACTGGCTGATTCGAGCTGCATCATCTTATGGAATCCCTGCACGTACTCTGGTGCATAGCCCCAATCTATTTCTCCACTGATATTATCCAACTCAAGCTTCGCCTTTGAGCCGTCCATTATCGCGGCTACCGCCATGCTGATCTTTCTTGTAACAAATTCCCTCCCCCTCAGCTCGCTTTCATGATTGTAGAGTATGCTGTTGCATGCGAAAAGTCCGTATTCGTTTCTGTATAGCTTCACAAGGTTGTATGCAAAAAGCTTTGAGTATGCGTAAGAGGTCTGAGGATAATACATCTCGACAGAACCAGCCTGGAAG
>JAGWHG010000013.1 GCA_028866975.1 Microcaldota archaeon
CGCTAAGACTCATGGCGAGGGAGGATTTTGCCGGCCTATTCCCCCTCTACCGCTCAAAAGATACGCGCGAAAAGGTGATGAACGAACTTGTCACCACGGCGCAATACAGCCCTGAGAGTTTTGAAAACGCGCTGCGGGGCTTTTCGATTCCGGAAGTTGCCGACGCGATAAACAGGTTCGAAGGCGTTGGGAACACGAGCATAATCAGCAGGTTCCAGAGCCATAGCACCGGGAATTTCGGCAAGATACACGAGTTCTATGGCAAGCCGAAAGACAACGATGCGCTAAAGGGGATGGCAGGGCTGCTCAGTGCGGAGATGTCCGAGGCTACAGAGGGATATTCCGAGCAGGTGCGCACGCTAATTAATGACCAGATAACGCACATGGCCTTTGACCAAAAGCCCAAGGAGCTCATTGAGAGCGTTTGCAGCATAATGTCCTCTGCAGACATCCGATCGATGATAAACAAATGCGGCCAGGACCCACAGGATCTTGTAGGGTGGACCATATCGAGGAACTTCGTGCAGCTGTGCGCCGGTATGAATGACAGAGATACCATAGTCAGGATAGCCAAGGTGATGGACGTGCACAGTGCTGCTATGGCCGATGCGATCCTCTTTAGGATGTGGGCGGAATGGGAGGGGAATGAGAGCACTGCAAGGGTCGCAAATATGCTAGATAAGCTCGAGCGGCAGGAGATTGCTGAGCTGCTAAAAAGCTATGGCAGTGAGGTTGGCGGCAATTTCACAGGCACAATCCTGGAATTCGCATTGGCAGGAAAAAAGGAGCACAGCGGGAGGCTCGTCAGGCTTTTGAATATAGGAGGGGAGGATATCAGCATCTTCGCATCGCCGGAAGAAGCGGACCGGATAATAGGGGCCGGGCTGGATCTGCTCATAAACGATAGGCACACCCTTTCCGCTGTCGCTGCGTACATCAGATCAGGCGAGATGCTGCCGATGCCTACGGCGCAAAACATCGCAGATTACGAAAAAATCGCGGCAGAGCATTTCCAAAAAGAGTACAATGTTAAAAGCAGGCCAACCCTAGAGCAGATCAACATGCTGCTCAGCTACAGAAATTTGAAGAGGGCCGCCAGATTCATAGACTCGGAAAGAGAGGACATCGTAGAATACAGCTTAGACGATTTCAGGCATGCAAACGTAGGCGCCACGCGCGAGGAGCTGATGCAGTACTGCGTCATAGGGGTTTTGGGATCTAGAGACAAGCAGAAGGAGGCAGTGGCGCTCGATGCACTAGACAAGATTGTCGGGAGGCAGAAGGTGGAGAGGGCGAGGGGCAGGTTCCAGACGAACCACAAGGACCTCAAAAGGGAGATATTTGGCAATGGCAAGATGGCCAGGGGGTACGAAAACGTCTACAACATGCTAAAAGGAACGGAGGACGAGGCGATAATAGATGTTCTTGCTGCGGCAGAGCACATAGACCTAGATGTAAGCAGGGCAAGAAGCGTAAGGGCTTTTGAGAGCAAGAGGCCGCTGGATTACGACAGCAGGGTGCAGATTGCGTGCGTTTACCTTCCGCGCGGCGATGACATATACAAGTATGCGGCGAATCGTGAGATAACCCTCATCGCATACGAGATAGGAGGGGTTGTGCTCGGCAGCGCCATATGTTTGAACAGGGAAGGCAGGTTCATCGTCGACAGCGTCGAAGGGCACACCGAACTGCGCAGCCATGGCATCTTTGAGGTAATATACAACGACATAATATGGCGCGCGAGGAAAGCTGGCGCAGGCAGGGTTGTATTCGCCAATGTCGAGACATCGAACCTAACTCCGCTCCAGTTCATGAGGTACGTGAAGGGCAAGGGTCTTGCGCAAGGAGAGGTCGGGGTCAGGACCAAGACCAGCGGATACATGGAGGCGAGGAAGCATACGCCTGCTTACATAGTCGAATTGGATGGTGCAGGCAGCACAATGCCTTACGCGATTGTTCCGCTGAAGAGGCAATAATTCCGCTAAAAACAACGTTTCTTAAAGGAGTTATCCCCAATACTCTTGGCAGCAAGGCCGGGAGCTAGGGGTTCCCGATCCGCAAATCCCCTTCAGGCGGGCCACATGCCGTTCGAGTGCTGCATAGTTGTGCAGGGCCCATGCGGAAGCGTCGATGTTTCGCCTCTGGTGGTAGTTGCATATTCGAACCGGGCCAGGCCGGAAGGAGCAACCCTAAGTTTATGTACTCTATGCTCCAGAGATACGGAGCGGAGTGGAAGCGTGGATAACTCTGCAACGCTGTGCCGTGCAAGGCGGCTGCTGCCACTGGTGTTACAATGCTAAAAGACAAAAACGACAAAAGGACATTTTGCGATGTCTATGTCAAGGTTAAATCAGACAATGACATTTTCAAGGTATTCCATGAAGCCGCAAGGATGGACGGTCTTGTAATAGGAATGCCAGTAAGCAAGAAATTCGCTGATATTTTCCTGCGATTTGCAGACAAGAAAGTAAAAAGGTTGCACGACAGAGTTGAAAAAGTTAAGGAGATAGAAGGAGTCGATTATATTTCTACTCTTCCATACAAAGGAACAGCCAATCGTGAACTTAGAGATTAATTGGTAAGCTTTAAGTATTAATTTCGCCTCATTACTCTCGTGCCCGGGTCGCCTAGTGGTAGGGCGGCAGCCCGCTAAGCTGTTTGGCCGAAAGGCCTTCGCGAGTTCGACTCTCGCTCCGGGCGTATTTTGCTGATTGCATGAAACTTTCTGAAGAAGTAAAGAAGCTAATCGAAGGAAAGAACTTCGCGCACATAGCGACGCTGATGAAGGACGGCTCGCCGCAGGTGACTACCGTTTGGATCGACCACGACGGCGACCATATCCTGATAAACACAGCAGAAGGAAGAGTCAAGGAGAGGAACCTGAGGCGCGACCCGCGCGTGGCTCTTAGCATAACCGATGCGTCAAACAACTACATGGGTGCATGGATAAGAGGCAAGGTAGTGAAGATGACAACAGAGGGCGCAGAGGAGCACATAGACAAGATGGCAAAGAAGTACACCGGCGCAGACAAGTACAAGCGCTATGCGCCCAACGAGAAGAGGGTCCTGCTAGTCATCGATGCCGAGCATGTGACCTCTAGGCTCTGATTTAAACAAAGTTGTATATCACCTATTTAAAGAGTCTTGGCGCTAGCTTTCTGTTGCATTTGCTTTGGTGTTGAGATGAAGTCGTTTTATCCTTACAGGCCGCAGAAGGGGCACACCAAAGAGGCACTGAGATTCAAACAGGAGGAGATAGATTTGGCACTTGGGCGCAGCATGTCAAAGCTGAGGATACTTTCCGGCAACAAGGGATATGACATCGTTGCATTGTACGGCCCGAAGGACGAGTACTCGATATATTCGCATGCCGAGCGCTTCCACCAAAGAGTCGCGTACACCAACCAGCAGATATCCGACAAGGTGCTCGATACGGTCGACAATCTGATGCACGAATACGCCAAACTTAGCCAGGCGGAGATCGCATGGTTCAACACCACCAAGATCTTCAAGAACACGCTTGTCGAGCAGATAGCAGGGCCGATCAAGGAGTATGTTGTAGAGCTCAGCAAGATAATATCGGGCCTTGAGAGCGCGCCGGACCTAAAGAACCTCGACGATTATGCGGCGATGTTCGAGCAGAAGTCCGAGGAGGTGCTCAAAAAGCTGGACGTGGTGTTCTTCGTTACCCCAAATAGCATAAAGATAACAAAGGGGATGAAGAGAGGCGGCTAGGCTAACTGTTCCTTAAAAATAAAAAAGAAAAAGAAAAAAATTCCTGCAGCTTATGCAGGAATTACCTTGTTGAGCGATATCACAGCCGTCGATGTCGGCGGGAAGACTATCGTCTGGTTTGTCGGGTTGAAGATTGCCACATCCGTCAGCTCGAGGTTTGTCGGAGTCGCATAGCCCTTGCCCACGTAGAAGTGGTATATGCACAGCTGTCCGCCAGTCGATATCTTCGTCAGCTCTTCTGTGCTATTTAGGTGGATCGCCTGGAAGTTAGGCGCAGAACCAAGCAGCAGCACTATTTGCGATATGCCGTTCGTATCGCACGGAACCTTGAGCGCAAGGTGCCCTATGACGACCTGCTCTGGGGATATGTCCATCAGGTGCATGTAGCTGCCTGCAGGCAGTGTCTGCCCGTACAGAGGGATCGCATCTATCGATGAGAGCGAGCTGTTCTGGCTCTGTGCACTGAGCATGGATACAGAAGCCGCCACAGCGCCAGAGTTCATGTATGCCAGAGTGCTCACGCCGATTGCTATGAGCAACAGCACAACCAACACATAATGCATAGCGTCGTTTGCCATTTGAATCAGTATAGAATCAATAGCAGAATTTAAAAGCCTTCCCGCGACTACGACGTGCTAACCGCTATGTGGCCGTAGACCGATGGGACGCAGTCGCTTGAATACCACAGGTCGCTGTTAACGGAGTCTATGGTTGCAGAGTACTTGTGTGCGCTGCGCGAATCATTTGCAGGGGGCAGGTCTGGCGATGCAAACACCGCGCCGAGCTGCTGCGAAGGCTGCACCGGGCTGGATGCAAAAGATTCGGGATTTACGGTGCTTATCAAGAGATTGCAGTTGTCGCCGGTCTGCAGGTTTATGTAGGTTATATTCAGGTTTGCTCCGGGCGGAACCTCTATCTCGGGATATATCAGGCCCCCAGTGATCAGCGCAGTGCCATCGACTGTGGCATTTGGTACCCTGCTGGTGAGATTTTGCGAGAGCTGTGCGCTTGCGCTCAGAAGCACTATGTTGACGTCCCTGCCGTTGTATAGCAGAACGTTCTGCTCGGGTATTGCGTGCACAAGCACCGACTGCGTAGTGTTACGAAATTCCGATACAGCCTCTGAAAACGTCACTGTTGAGTTCTTGCCACTGGCCGGATTTAGCACCTTTGAAGATGAAAAGCTCGATACGGTTATGAACAGCACGGCTGCAACCACGACTATCGCTATGGTTATTACTATCATCCACTGGTTGAACTCCATAGATGCACCGAAGCGATTGATAACGGGCATTCCTAGTATTTAATCTTATCGCTATGCTATTGCAAAAGAAGTAAAGAAGACCTAAAAAAGAAAAAAGAAAAAATAGAAAATGGAGTTTTACTCCATTGCGCCTTCTTCAGACTCAGCCTGCATCTCTTCAGATTCCTCAGGCTGTGCCGATTCCGACTTTCCTGACGCTGCACCGGCAACCTCGCCTATTGCGAACCTTGCCTTCACGTCGGTTATCTTCACCTGAACGGTGTCGCCCTGCTTTGCTCCGGCAACGAAGATGACGAATCCGTCCTTCTTCGCTATTCCATCGCCCTTGCTTGCGACCGCCTCGATCGTAACGTCAACGACGTCGCCAACCTTCACCGGCTTTGGCAGGAAGTAATTAGGCTTTATGCCCATCCCGCCCCTTCTGTCTCCTCTGTCTGACCCTCTGTCAAATCTGTCTCTGTCCATGTTGTTTTCCTCTGTAGAATTAGCGCTTTAACACGCCTTTACCTACGTGATAGTAATCAGTATTTGTGCTTTATATAGCTATCTACTTCGTCGTATGTTGGGCTATGGATCTTGCCAGCGCTTGGGTGCTCTCGAACAGATAGTCGGGCTTTGCATCTATGAGTCTTGACTTTGGGTCCAGTCCGTTGCCCACTGCTGCGACCTTTACGTGGGCAAACTTTGCGGTGAATACATCGATTGCCATGTCCCCAACGTAAAGGCACCGCTCCTTCTTAACACCGAGCTTCTTTGCTGCAATACCTATTCCTGCAGGATTTGGCTTGTAGACCTTGTATGCGCCCGCAGTCACTATTACATCGAAATACCTCTCAACGCCCAGATCGCGCAGCTCGTCTGCGACCCTGCGGTTTGCGCCGTCGCTGTATAGCGCTATCTTCTTGCCTTTGCTCTTGAGCTCTTTGAGCAGCTGCAGCGCGCCCTCGCGCAGCTTGGGCCGAAACATGCTGGTGTATAGGCCATAGATGAAATCCGCAGCCTTGGCCTCCCCTTCGTATTCTTCCATCTGCAGCCTTGTCGGCCTGGAAAACTCTTTTGAGTGCGATATGATGTATTGCGGATAGTACCTTTTCTTGAAAAAGTGGCTAAGGTAGACTATCAGGCTCGATGTACTAAGCGTTCCGTCCCAGTCGAATATGAACGCATCGAAATTTTTCGCAGAAAACCGCATAAGGTTATTAAACTTCTCAACTAATAAAAATACGAGTGATGATTGAGGTAATCGCTGAGCTTTTTGCTGTGACGATTGATAGGCGGTCTGACACTTAGGTTTTTTGCGGTGGAAGCGGGGAAGGGCGTTCTTGAGCGCCTCAAGAAGAACAGCATCCTTGCAACGGACATAGCGAGCCAGCAGTGGTGCGAGCTGCAGATGGAGCTCAACTATGTCCACGGGCGCGAGCCAGCAAACAAGGCTATGGCCGCAGGCACAGTGGTCCACAAGAAGCTCCAGGCTGAAGTCTACACAACAATCAGCGTAGAGCCGCAGGGCTATGCCGACTTCTTGTACAAGGAGGCTTATGAGAACTATCTTTCGCTAAGGAGCCTAAACGAGAAGGGCATCGGCAGGGAGATAAAGGTCTACGGCTCGATCAGTGGCTATAAGGTCTCCGGCAAGATCGACGAGCTCAAGAAGAATGACGGCAAGGTGATGATCGTCGAGACGAAGACCAAGTCGCTCAACGGCAAGCTTGTCGAAAAGAACGAGGGCATAAAGGAGATTAGCGAGGCTACGATGCGCACGCACAAGATGCAGATAATGCTCTACAAGAAGCTGCTAGACGACCTCAAGAGCAAGAACTACACTTATCAGAACTTCTACAACTCGTATGGCATAAAGAGGATGGCGCTTTCGGAGAAGTTTGTTGCGCAGCTTGACCTGCTCGACATAGACAAATCGCTTCGCACTTTCGATTCGCTCTATGGCGCGATGTATCAGCAGATATACGCAATGCCGGACATAAGCAACTCGCTGAGGCTCTCTTATGTGGACAGATACACGGGCAAGGAGTTTGCATCTGTGGACATAGATTATAATAAAGATTCCTTCGATAAGAGTCTTGAGGACGCAATGGTCTACTGGACCGGCGGAAGGAGCGCAAGGCCCGTCGAGAAGGACGAGGCGTGGAAGTGCAATTTCTGCAGGTTCTACGGCAAAGAGTGCAAGGTGTGGTGGTCTAAGTGATACCAAAGGTTGACAAACTCGACAAGCCAACGCTGGCAAAGGAGTTCGGCAAGGATTACAAGGAGTACTACTGGGTCAAGCTGTTTGATGAGAAGGGCTACAAGAGATACACCTGCAAGAAGTGCGCCAGGAACTTTTGGAGCACTAAAGAGCGAACGCATTGCGCAGAGCATGATGTTTATTCATTCTTCAAGCAAAAGCCGTCCAAGATCGGATACGCCGAGTTCTGGAAGAGGTATTCCGATTTCTTTGTCAAGAACGGGCATGTGGAGGTGCCGCGCTACCCGGTAGTTAGCAGATGGAGGCGCGACCTCTACTTCACGATAGCTAGCATCCAGGATTTCCAAAGGATAGAAAACGGCGTCATGGGCTTTGAGTATTCATCAAATCCCCTAATCGTTCCGCAGATATGCCTCAGGTTCGGCGACATCGAGAACGTGGGAGTTACCGGCAAGCATTTCACGGGCTTCATGATGGCGGGGCAGCACTCCTTCAACTATCCGAAAGAGGGGTACTGGAAGGATCGTTGCATAGAGCTAAACTACAAGTTCCTTACCGATGTCCTTGGCGTAAAGAAGGAAGATCTGATTTATCACGAGGACGTGTGGGCGATGGGCGACTTCTCGGAATTCGGGCCCTCGCTTGAGAGCTTTGCCAATGGGATAGAGCTCGTCAACAGCGTGTTCACCCAGTTCGAGGTCGTCAATGGCAGGATAAGGGAACTGGAGAACAAGGTGATAGACGTCGGCTGGGGATTCGAGAGGCTGCTGTGGTACTACACAGGATACGACAATGCATACAGGGCGGTGTTTGCAGAAGAGATTGAGAGGCTTGGCAAGCGGCTCAAGCTGGATTTCGATGGCAAGCTGTTTAGGAAATTCGCAGAAGTTTCAGGAGAGCTAGACATTACCGAGGCAAAAGAGGCAAAGAGCAGGCTTGCGGAGCTGCTCAAGGCAAACGGCATCTCCTTTGAGGACTATGAGAGCAAGCTCAAGCCGCTGCATGCGTTCTATGCGGTGCTTGACCACACCAGAAGCTTGCTGTTTGCGATAAACGACGGCGCGCTGCCGTCCAACATCGGCGGCGGTTACAACCTGCGGCTGATACTTAGAAGGGCGCTCGAATTCATAAAGCGCTATGACTTCCCGATAACGATAACAGAGATCGCGGCGATGCAAGCAGACAGCATGAAGAATATCTATCCAGAGCTCTCTGACGGGCTTGCGATCCTTGAGAAAGTCGTCGCCATAGAAGAGGAGCGCTACATCAGAAGCAGGCAGAACTCGGTGAAGATAATCGAGTCGATGATTGCAAAGAACAAGAAGTTCGGCGCAAAGGAGCTGCGCACGCTCTATGAGAGCAACGGGGTTACGCCGGAACTCCTGATTGACATCGCGGCGGAGAAGAAAGTGAAGCTCGAATTGCCCGAGAACTGGTATGAGTCGATACTCGAGGGGGATTTTGTCAAGAAGACCAAGGCAGAGAAGTTTGGCATCGAGCTGCCGCAGCTTCAAAAGACCGAACAGCTTTACTATGATTACGCCACCCAAGCAAATGCGAAGATTTTGTTTGCCTCGAAGAACTATGTCGTGCTAGACAAGAGCCCATTCTATCCCGAAGGGGGCGGACAGCTTGCCGACCGGGGCGCGATAAATGGGGTGAAGGTGATCGATGCGCAGAAAATCGGCGACGTCATCGTGCATGTGATGGAGAGGGACATCGGCAAGGAGAAGGGCTTTGCTGCAGGGGGCAAGGCGCGCGCAGAGGTGGACATCGACAGAAGGAACAGGCTGATGATACACCACAGCGCAACGCACCTAATCAACGCATCGTCGCGGCAGGCTCTGGGCAAGCACATCTGGCAGGAGGGAACGCTCAAGGACTATGCAAAGGCGAGAATCGACCTTACGCACTATGACAAGATGAGCGAGGACGAGGTCAAGAGCATAGAGAGGATTGCCAATTCGCACATAGCAGATGGCATCAAGGTAAAGGTACAGTGGCTCGATCGCGGCGAAGCCGAATCGAAGTACGGTTTCGTTATCTACCAAGGGCACGGAGTGCCGTCAAAGACCATGAGGATTGTAACCATTGCTGATAAGAACGGCAAGGTGTTCGACGCACAGGCGTGCGGAGGCCTTCATGTCGAGGGAAGGGAGAACAGCCTGGGGATGGTGAAGGTGATAGACGCATCTAGGGTGCACGATGGCGTAGACAGGCTCGAGTTCGTTGCCGGGCCTGCTGCGCTAGACTACTTCCAAAAAGCCGACCACGAGCTTGCAGAGGTTGCGCTTATGATGAATGTCGAGAAGATGAAGAGCGCTGAAGCCGTCAGGAAGGCGCGAGAGGATTACAGCGAGATGTTCAAGAAGCTCAACTTGTCAAACGAGGTTATCGCAGAGCTCATGTCAGAGCAGCTTGCGGGCCGCGGGGTCATCGAGATAAACATGGGCAGGGCGCCGAGGGAGCTGATGAGAAAGGTCGGAACGACGCTGATCGATCGCGACAAGAAGGCCGTTGTGCTCTTCACGAATTCTGCGGGTGAGGTATTCTGCGCAGCCGGCGAAACTTCGGGCAAGAGCGCATCTGATTTTGTAAGGGAGAAATTAGGCAAGAGCTTCGTTGGTGGAGGATCGAAGAAGGTTGCCGAAGGGAGGATTGCTAAGTAGGCGCATTCCGAAGAGTTGGCTGGTCTGCGGTTGCTGGGCTGTTTGATTTTGCATTCACAGAATAAGCCATGCGCATGCCGCCATCCGAGCTTTGGTGCCTGTGGCATTCGGAGTCGACGAACTTTACCAACGCCTCCGCCTCGTGCTGCTTGAGACCTGACACCCATTTCTTCTTCTCGCTTGCAAGCTCTGCGCCCCTCAGCCCGAAGTGCACGCTTGCGTACTTGATGCCGTGCTCTAGGTCAATGCTGGTTATGTTCGGATACTGTATTATCTTGTAGCTCCTGTTAAGCTTGAGCGGGTCCCTCTTGGTTATTATGATTCGCTTGTTGGTTGCAAAAATTATTGACGGCGCCCATATGGATCCTCCGGGCCAGGTCCTGGCCTCGGCTGCCATGTGGACAAGCTCCTCGCCCTCCCCTAGCAGCGCGCTAGTTACGTTATGCAGCACACGGGCTTGCACCCAGTGCGTATTCTTGAACGTCCGAAACCCCTTTCGGATACTTTCACTCCCACATAGACGTGGTGCGAACTCCTTTATAGGTTTATTGTGCAGGTTATACAACTATCGTAGTTTGGTGGACAAGTGTCCGATATATACTCCGTCATAATTTACCCCATACTGTTTATACTTCCCGCCTATGTGGCAAACGGCGCCCCTGTCCTCTTCGGCGGCGGAAGGCCAATAGACCTCGGGCGCAAGCTTGGCTCAAAGCCCGTCTTGGGCAAGAACAAGACATATCGGGGATTGATTGCGGGCATACTTGTGGGCACGCTGATAGGGTTCGGAGAGTCATACCTCCTTCCATTTATGCTCGCCATTGCAATAGCCGAAAGCCTCGGCACGCACTTTGGCGATCTTTTCGGCAGCTTTGTAAAGAGAAGGCTTGGGATGAAGTCGGGGCAGAGCAATGCGCTGATGGATCAGTACCTGTTCGTGATATTTGCAATCCTGTTTGCAGCGCCGCTGGGCCACCTGCCGGAGATATGGGGAATAGTATTCATACTCATCATAACAGGCACGCTGCACCTGCTTACCAACACAGTTGCGCACAGGCTAAAGCTCAAGGAAGTGCCCTGGTAATTTAGTGCGGGTAGAACCAGGGTATGATGTTGACTAGTATGGCAGCTAGTATCACGATTGCAAGGATCCTCAGCGACTTTGTATTCTTCAGCTTCAGCTTGAATATCTGCCAGCCGTCGAGCCCTGGCAGCGGAAGGAGGTTGAACACCGCGACGAAGAAGTTGAGCAGGAAAGAGAGCGCAAGCACGACGTACACAAAATAGACAGCAGAGCTTGCAATCCCGCCGCTGGGGCCCACCGATTGCAATAGGTTTATGCCGATCTTGCCGCTGGAGTTGCTAATGATTGAATACTGCCCTTTGTCTGTTACCACATTCACAGAAGAGAATGGCTGCGGCTTTGGCAGCGCTTCTAGCTGGCTGAGGTTTTTAATCGCATGATCGTTCCACTGCAGTATCTGCGAGCCCGGTTGTATGATTCCAAATGCGGGCGCGTTTGCGGCAACGGCGGATATTATCACCTTTTCCGAAATGAACCCGGGAAGAATGTATGTTATAACTGCAAGCAATAGTATGAAGGTGATGATTGCAGTGAGCATGTTTGCCGAGACTCCTGCAAGAAGTATCCTGCTCTGGTGCTCGGGTGATAGTCGCTTTACCTGCTTGTCATCTGGATCGACAAATGCTCCTATCGGTATGAATCCGAGGACCAGAAGGCCGATCTCCTTTATCTTCACTTTTGCGACCCGTGCAAGTATGCCGTGCGAGAACTCATGCACTATGAGTATTATCGCAAGCGTGACGAGGCCTGCTGCAAGTGGTAGCGTTATGCCGGGAAGCAAGGGCGCAACCCCGGGAATTTGCGAGCTTATGGTGCTGTAGTTGGGGCTGCTTGACGCGACGCTTGCAAGGAAGAGTGCCAACCCGTAGAGTATCGTCCCAGCTGCGTACATCAAAAGGCCTATTATCAGCATCACAAAGCCGCCGAAAAGTATCAGTGCGAGCAAAATGAAGAATATCGCCGTGAACTGCGGTTGCAGCACGGGCTGCTGCGGAGCGAGGCTGAATATCTGCGGCAGATTTATGAACTGCAGCGCAAGCCCGTAGTTGGGGATGAAGAAGTACATTATCCCGATTATCGAGGCAAGGCCGAGCGCAAGCATGCCCTTGCTTATCTGCTTTCTGAATACAAAATAGGAGATAAACCCAAAACTGACTGCTATCCCCCAATCGGCAAATGCGATCCAGAACCTGGGATTCCATCTTGATATCTTGTCTATGAGGTTTATTCCAGACTTTCCTCCCAGAAGGTACGCGCCGAACATGTTGCGAAGGCCGTTGGCTTGTATTATTATGCCGCTGACTACGAACAGCAGCACGATTGCGGCTATCGCCGCTGTTGCGGCAGGCAATCCCGAGACCACTACTATGTAAAATGCGGCGATTCCAATTATTAGCGTCGCTGCGGTTATCATGCCTCGTGTGCTGCGCGATGGAAGCGCTTTTTTCTTTGCCATATTGACCAGTGCCGAATTGTGTAAACGGATTATATACTTTATTAGATAGTTATAAATGGGGTTGAGATGGAAAATTGCGAAATTTGCGGGAAGGAATCTGGCAAGCTTTTCCTTGCGCAGATAGAGGGGGCGAACATGTGGGTGTGCGGATCGTGCCTGACCGGCAAGAAGGTGATCAAGAGCGTAGACTTTAGCAAGAAGGAGAACAGGCCGCAATACATCGGCAAGAAGGAAGAAGAGGAGATAGTCGAGCACTTCGGAGAGCAGATACGAAAGGCAAGGGAACGCTTGGGCCTTCCGATGAAGGTGCTTGCCGAGAGGATAAGCGAGAAGGAGAGCACGCTGATTAGGATAGAAAAGGAGAAGGGACAGCCGACAGATGCGCTCAGAAAGAAGCTGGAAAAAGAGCTTGGGATAAAGCTTGCAGTGAAGTTTGAAGGCAACGACATGTCCAGCGGGCCTAGGAAGGGCGCGCCGATTACACTCGGCGATGCCGCATTCAGCAAGGAGCAGATGGAGAAGGGAGAGGAGGGGGAGTAATGGCTGTAGACCTAGGCAAGCTTGTCGCAGAAGTTAAGGAGAACATCTCGCTTGGCGAGCTTGCCAACAAGAGGGTGGCGATAGACGCATTCAACACGATATACCAGTTCATCTCGATAATCCGCGGGCCTGACGGCACTCCGCTTACCGATTCGAAGAATCGGGTGACAAGCCACCTCTCTGGTCTCTTCTATCGAACAACCAACATGCTAGAGCAGGGGATAGTGCCGATTTTCGTATTTGACGGCAGGCCGCCAGTGCTAAAGCGGCGCACGCTTGAAGCCAGGGAGAACAGAAGAGAGGAGGCATTGGCAGCATACGAGAAGGCCAAGGCAAAGGGCATGATTGAGGAGGCAAGAGGATACGCTGTTGCGAGCACCAAGATAAATGAGTGGATAATTAGCAGCTCAAAAGAACTGCTCACGCACATGGGCATACCATATGTCCAGGCGCCTAGCGAAGGGGAGGCGCAGGCGGCGCGGATGGTAAGGGACGGGCTGGTTTACGCGGCAGGCAGCCAGGACTATGACCTGTTCTTGTTCGGCGCGGATGTGATTGTGAGGAACCTTACGATAACCGGCAAAAGGAAGCTGCCTGGCAAAAGCATCTACATAGACGTAGAGCCAGAGAGGATATTCTTAAAGAAATTCCGCGACAACATCGGGCTCACGCAAAAGCAGCTTGTCTGGATGGGCATGCTGATCGGCACCGACTTCAACGAAGGGATACGCGGCGTCGGCCCAAAGACTGCGCTCAAGATCGTCAAGGAGCATGGCAGCCTCAAAAGCATAGAGGCGTTTGTGAAAGAGAAATACAACGCCGAATTCGAGGTTGACCCGGAGGAGGTGCAGAACATCTTCCTACAGCCCGATACGATAGAGATGGACGCGCCGACGCTTGATGAGAAGATAAAGCACTCTGTGCCAGACAAGGCATCGATAGTGAAATTCATGTGCCAAGAGCATGGATTTTCAGAGGAGAGAATATCGAAATTCACGGACAAATTGCTTGCAATAAGGCACAGCTCGGGGCAAAAAGGAATAAATAGCTGGATGTGATAGGAATAGCGTTGATATTATGCCGCAAATACACGTGAAGAAGAAGCACCGAAAGGTAGGAAAGAGCTATCGGCACAAGAAGATTGTGCGACTCAAGAAGGCTTCGAGGAGAAAGTTCAAGGCGTCAAGGAGATAGTCAGGCAAGATTGTTGTACATCTTGTCGTTGAATTCGTACGCTGTAGTGTCTTCTCCATCGTTTAGGGTAAGGCTCTGCAGCATC
Source organism: Microcaldota archaeon (assembly GCA_028866975.1). GTDB lineage: Archaea > Micrarchaeota > Micrarchaeia > Micrarchaeales > CABMGC01 > JAGWGI01. The sequence continues at coordinate 14,231 of JAGWHG010000013.1, forward strand.
TTATCCCTGTCCTCGAACTGAATGAATCCGCGATCAAGGTCCAGTGCGATGATTTTTCCGTCGAATTCGCAGTATACGAGGAATCTGCGCTCGCTAGGCTTTACAACGGTGACCACTTTGGAGGATACGTTTCCAAGCGCAATAAGCGCGCTGCATAGCAGCGTGGCCTTATCCATAACATCGCCTGCGCTGCACTTTATGGTGTCGGATGGACGCAGCCAGAATTCTATCGGCAGGCTTACCACAGAAATCTCGTTTTTTACGTACTCGTACGCCAATTTCGCTGCATTGATGAAATTCTGCCCATAGGAGTAGGTGCCAAGCGCGTTCTTTATCCTGTTGGCAATGTTCATGACATCGTTGTCATCAGGAGTTATCAGTTTGGGAAGCTCTGCGACGTTGAGGTTTTCCTTATCTTCAATGTGGTCCTTGTAGCGCAGTATCATCTGTAGGTACAGCTGGTTGTACTTTTTCAATAGGTCCTTGTCTTCCTCCATGAAACGCTCGATGAGTTAGGTTTAAATATAGTTGTAGTATTATAGGATTGGAAAAGGATAATACTCTATTGTCTTGACCAGACAGCTGATGAATTTCTTTGGGTTGAGAGACGAGTATGCCAAAGTGATATTGTGGCAAATGTGAGACAAACAATCGTAAATTGGATGTATAGGCTTGTTGGGAAAACGCCCCAAGCCCCTGAACCAGAAATTATTACAACGGACATAAACCGGATTGTGATAACATGCATGGATAGGAGGTTAAGCAGCGAAGCGGAGAGGACGTACAACGACGGCAGGACTCTTTTCGCGAGGAATGCAGGAGGGTTGCCTGGCGGACTAAAGAATACGATAAAAAAGGCACTAGGAGAAAACGGCAACGTTAAGGAAATTATATTGATGCCGCACACCGATTGCGGTGCGATGGGCGCTGTATTCAAGTGCTTAATGCAGGGAGAAAAGTTTGACCAGGATGTGCTTGACGGTCTTGTTAGATATTTCGAGAACAAGCCGATACAAAGCAGGGAAGAGCTTGAAAACACGCTCAATGGCAACGAATGCATGAGGGAGATAGTAGATATCAGAAAGTCTGTTCACGGATATGAAAAGAAGCAGATAAAAATCACGTTGGAGGTTGTGCCGCTCATAGCATCTCCACCGCTTCCTGGCGAACATAACAACGTAC
>JAGWHG010000014.1:0-2502 GCA_028866975.1 Microcaldota archaeon
TCCTTGCTTCTTTGCCCATTTTCTCCGCAAGATCCTTGTGCTCTGCGACCCATTTCATCTTCTCTGCCATCTCTTCTGCAGAGCCGACTAAGAAACCCGTCTTTCCACCAACAACAGTTTCCCTGGGGCCACCTTCATTGACAGCGATTAGCACCTTTGCGCTTGCCATGGCTTCTATCGGAACTATGCCAAAGTCCTCGTTTATCGCAGCAAAGAGCACGGCTGTCGCCTTGGAATACAGCTTCCTGACTTCCTCATCGGAAGTGTGCAGCTTGAATATTACGTTCTTCGGCGCCATTTTCTTTAAGGAGTTGAAGTAGGCGATGTGTTCCTTGTCATCGGAGAGCGAACCAGCCAAGACGAGCTTGTAGTTGCCCAGCTTGGTCTTGTGGAGGAATTTCTTGAATGCCTCTATAACGTATTCCTGCCGCTTGTTGAGGTAGAACCTCGACGGGTAGAAGAAATATTTTTCGTCGCCTGCGTTCTCAAAGTCCGCTACATTTACGGCGGGGTTTATCACCGTCGCTGTCCTGTTGAAGTACTTCTTTATCCTTGAATTCGTGTTCTGGCTGTTGGTTGCTATCTCTTCTATTTTGTCTATGACTCCGCTTGCTATGAACTTGTAGGAGTTTGCGAATGTCGCATACAGCATCTTCTCCTTGAACGGCCTGTTCTTCATCCTAAACGAATAGAGGTCGTACACCTCCCGTATCGGCGTGTGGCAGTACCACAGCACGCGCTCGTTTTTGTTGCGTATCCATTCGCTTGGAGAGGTGTGGGGATTTATCACGTCATATTCATCCGGGACCTTCATGTTGTAAAAGACATAGCCCGCCCGCAATCCTTGCGATGCTCGGTAGGGGAGGAGCTGCGAGAATGGGATCTCCTTCTTTACAACCTCGACGTCGAGCTTTTTGAACTCCTCGAATGTCTCCTCCTTTTTGTACTCTATGCAGTATATCTTCGCATCATATTTCTTTGCTACCTCAAGCAGCACGCGCTCTGCTCCACCCTTGAGATTCAGATAGGGTTGCGTTATGACCAGCTTCAACAAATCAACCAGGCATTGTGTAGTTGTTTGTCACGTAGCTTGCCTTTGGAGTCACAGGAGGTATGCCGCCCGTGTAGTTGTTTAGGGAAAGTATCATTACCTGGTTTATACTGTTGACATAGTTCATGCCGGTGAAGTTCTGCGGATACACTAGCGTGTATCCCGGAAGCTTGCCGAAGAAGAATGCCTTGTAGTAGCTTGAGTTGTAGAAGAGTGTTGGTGCATTGGTTATCGTGTCGTTAGGGCCGTTGGGCAGGTAGAGCACCATGAAGTCGACAAACTGCTGGCCGCCGACATTGACGGTGCCGTAGTAGAAGGTCTGGCTGGGTATTATCATCGCATTTGTTATGGTGCCGTTCTCGGTGTAGAGGTGGACAGGGTTGCTGTTCTGATAGAGGCTTGCTGGCACGCAGTATGTTGAGTTGGATATGCTCTGGCCGACGAGCAGTACTGTCTTGACCGCCTGAATCGAGGAGTTGCTGAACTGGCAGTAGTTGCTTACGCTGCTTGTTGTGGCTGGTATGAGTGCATATGCAGGTGCGTGGGATAGTTCGCATTGCGAGCTGCCGAGCGCGTATGACTGGCCGTTCTGCTGGCCCTGCTGCACCGCATAGGCAAGGCTGGTCTCCCCTGCATTGACGCATGCCAAAAAGTCTAGCGCCCCCCACTTCTGCATAAGCTGGTCATCGAACAGGACGTACTTTGATTGGATTGAATTCATGTAGCTTGCAAGCGTCGATGTGTTGACGCCGTCGCGCTGCGATAGAACGTATTGCGCGGCTGTGGCGTAGTCCGAAGTTGCGACTGCGTTGTCTCCTCGGAGCACAGCGTTGCTGTTTCCGAACCAGTTTATCCAGTCCCCATAGTCCCACCAGGAGAGTATCCTTGGCGCATATGGTCCGACGTTGGCCTTCATCCAGGCGGTTGCCGAGAGCCATGCCTGCGATATTGTCTCGCAGTAGAGCGTGTAGCCAAGTGAATTGCCGGAATTTACTATCGTATTGCAGTTCGGGTTGAGAGCTGCGCCAACAACGTTTATCATTACCGTAGATTCGAGGAGCGCTGCGATTATCGCTATTGCGACTATCACCTTTATCGAGGTCTTAGTAAGATCGAGCCTAGGTATTACGTTCTTCATCTCCTTGATCTGCAGTGTTATGTCCGATTCGTGCCTCGACTTAACCTCCTTGAACTGGAAGTTGTTCTCGGCAAGAATCATCAGCTCGCCGATTATCGCGCATATTGCCAGTATGTAGGCGACTCCGAAGTGCGGCAGGTACTTTACTTCCAGCATGCCGGCAACGGCCAGAGGCCACACTGCTGCAAGTGAGAGTATTGCAAACTTGGAGTGCCTGAAGTATATCGCAAGCAGCATGAGAACAGTGAAGAGCAGCATGACCAGCCAGACGATTATGTTGACCCCAAACACGCTTGCGCCTATTATACCGAAT
>JAGWHG010000014.1:2512-14328 GCA_028866975.1 Microcaldota archaeon
ACCGAATCCTGCAGTGCCGAAATCAAAGTTCGGCCCTGTAGGCGTGTATTCCTGCACTGTTGCAAACAGAGGTATGGACGGCGTCGTGAAGTGTGCGCTGAGCTGGATGTATTTTTGCACCGGTTCGCCAAGAGATGTGAATGCAACCAAGATTACAGATATGGCAACAAGAATTACGAGCCATGCTGCATACACCTTGAGGGTCGGCGCTTTTATTACGCCGAACTTCGCCAAAATCTTGGGGAAGTAGTCGAATATCATTATCCCTATGAGCGCAAACATGGGGAAGCCGAATATTATCGGGACGTGCAGCAGTTCCGGAGTTCTGTTCGTAAGGACGCTTCCGTAAGGCGCAAATATCTCATAGAACACCGCGATTATCGCAATCACTATTATGTTCATCTTGTAAAAGTCCCAGCCCATAAGGAATTCCGAGCTGTGCGCATTGAGCTTTGAGCGGTCCCAAATCGCTTTTATCATATACACTATGACCAGTATCATGCCCTGTGCTGCGATGTATATTGCAAGGACTCCAGCATCGACAGTGTAGTAGTGGGCGCCTAAGAAGGTTGAGACGAAGGCTATTCCAGCTAGTATCGCAAATCTCTTGTCTTTCACGTTGTTGATTGCCAGGATGTATGTTGCATAGAAGAAGAACAGCGTGAGTATTCCCCACGGTTCAACCAGCTGCTCTCCGGCTATGAATGTCGTTAACAGCGCAGGCATCATCGTTGCGAACACCGCGCCGATTATTGCCGGGAACTCGCCGTATTCGTGATAGATGAACATGAACACTACAAATACAAGCAGCGCCGCAGATATCGGCGGATAGAAGCTGCTTGTGTTGCTCATAAGGTCGGTGCTAAATGAGCTCAGGTTTGCAGACAAGCCGTTTGTAATGTCGTACCAATATGCCTCTAGGTATGGAACTATCGGTTCGATTCTGTGCGGGCTGCCGGCCATAAGCGTAGGCCATGCGGAATGGTCGTATAGCACCTGATAGCCGTGCACGAGTATGGATTCTGTGCTCAGCAAATCAAAGTATGGATCGAATTCGAAGTAATGCGCAGATATGCCAAGAGACGCTAATCTCGTCAGGAACGACACTAGCATCAGGATCATGAGAAGGTACCAGATAAGTTTGCTGCTGTCCTTCTTGTTTGTCTCCGGGTTTATCGTTGTGAGCGGCGGCTGTGGCATAGGCATTCCGCCCTGTATTGCGCCCTTCTTCATCCCCAAAAATGGCTTGAGGAAATCGAGCTTCACGCTTCCCTGCAAAAAGATCAGGGCAAGTCCGATCACCGTGAGAATTACAACGTTTATGTTGTAGAGCGTGGCAGAAAATGCGAATGCTGATGAGATAGGTATCAGATAGGACTCCAGCCATATCATGGTTGGCGGAAATATGAGCCCGAAGATGAAGCCAACGGCGCCGATTTCGAACAAGTTGAGCTTGGTCTTTCTAAGCAATCCGTAGGCCAGTGAAAACCCGGGCACTATTATAGCTATCAGTGCTATGATTGCCGGTAACAAAAAGCTCATTACGACACTTGTTTATAGGTTATCTTAGATAATATATTTAAAGCACTACTTAGTCGTGTTTCTGATGAAAGATCGTGTGGCGGTAATTGGCGCGGGGACTGCGGGATTGATGGCTGCGAACAGATTGTGCGAACTCGGCATCGATACCGAAGTTTATGACCGCAGCAAGACTCCAGGGTATCCAGTGCGAGCATCTGGCATTTTATCAATAAGCGGACTTGGAACTTTGGGAGTCGATTACAAGAAGGTGATGACAAATGCGCTGTGCGGCGCACGGCTGCACATAGGCAGAGAGCTCGTGAGGATAAAGGCCCGCAAGCCGATGGCGTATGTTTTAGAGAGGCATGAGCTGAACAATCTGCTGCTTGAGGAGAGCAAGAGACTTGGTGCGAATGTTATGACCGGCGCTGCGGTGAACGGCGCACTGCTTGACAGACTCTCCAAAGACAGGATAATTGTCGGCGCAGATGGGGCGGTATCTACAGTGGCTAAGCATTTTGGATTCCCGCCGATCGGCAGGCAGGTGCTGACATACCGCGCCGAATACGATTATGAGCTTGCTGACAGCGAGATGGTTGATCTGTTCTTTGATAACAAGATAACGCCCGGATTTTTCGGGTGGATATGCCCGAATTCGAGCGGCATTGCAGAGATTGGCATCGGAATTGATTCGAAGTACGGAAATAGCAGATCCTCGTTTGAAAAGTTCAAAAAGATCGGGCAGGTTGATGAGATTGTGAAGAACGGCAGGCTGATAACCGAGGGCGCGAGCTTCATACCGATAGGGATGCGGGAGCATTTCGTGAAGGACCGAGAGGGGGTATTGCTGGTCGGTGATGCTGCAGGGCAGGTCAAGCCGACTACTGGCGGCGGCATAATATTCGGGGGCAATGGCGCGCGCTATGCGGCAGGCGCCATAAAGAACCATTTGGAAAGCGGCGCAAAGCTTAGCGAATACGAACGCATGTGGCGAAAGGAGTTCCAAAAGGAAGTCGGCCTGCATTCCTTCTTCTACAATCTATACTCCTCGCTTGATGGCAAGAGCCTTGAGAGGATTGCAAGGGCGATAAAATTCTTCGGCCTTGATTCGTTCCTTGGAAAATACGGGGACATGGACAGGCCGAGCGTTGTGATAAAGAGGTTCTTTTTGCGCGGCCTTGCAAAATAGCTACTTGCCATCCTTGTCTATCAGCTTCTTTCCGAGTTCCTCGCGGTTGCGAAGATCGCTCATCGCCTTCTCGTAATCCTCCTTGGATAGCACTCTTTGGAGTATGAACTGCGAGTATTGCATCGCAACCTGCGATATATCAGATAGCATTGCCTGCATCTCATGCGTCCTTATCACTATCTCCTTCTCAGGCTTTAGTATCTCGACGCCTGCCGGGGCGTAGTTGAATGCGACGTTTACGATTGCCGCGACGTCCTTGAAAAGCGCTGTAACGACTGCGTTGGTTGTATAGTGCTCCTCTACCTTGATCGGCTCTGCGACCTCGCCAAAGCAGTACAGCACGCCGGGAGTCTTGAGCAGCCGATTGCTTATGAGATCAGTCATGAGCGGCTGGAGGTCCTCTTGCTTTTCGCTCTGCATGTCAAAGTAGAGCTTGGCGAGTATTCCCCCCTTCTCTACCGCTTCTCGCGTCATCTTTGTTACTTCATCGACCATGTTCAGCCCCTTATCTTCTCTATTGCTTCATCTACTGCTAAAAGCACTTCGTCCCCGCTTACCAAGTCCCTGAGCTTTAGCTTCTTTGCATTTTTCTCCTGGGCGCCGATTATCGCCGCGTACTTGAACTTGAGCGCGTTTGCATATTCGAGCTGCTTGGAGATATTGCGCTTTGTTGCGTTTATGTCAGTGTATACTCCCTTTGCGCGCAGCGCGTTTGCAATGCTAAGAGCGTAGCCGTAGTTCTCATCGCCTATCACGGCGACGAATACATCCGAATAGGTCCCGGATTCGACTTTTTGCTCGATTACATCAAATATCCTATCTATTCCCAGCGAGCTGCCGACTGCCGGAAGGGACTTCTTTCCATACAGGCCGATGAGATTGTCGTACCTGCCGCCGCCTGCTATTGTTGGGAGCTGTTTGCCGTTGCCAAAGACAACAAATTCCCACACATAGCTCGTATAGTAATCAAGCCCCCTGGCAAGAGATGGATCGAATACCAATTCCCCCTGGATATTGTATGACCGGACTAGCTCAAGCAGCGCGCGCATGCTTTCTGCCTCATCCTTTGCGCCTACCTCTGCGGCAATGCGCTCAAGCTTCTCTGCGTTGGTCCCTGCTTCGACCAAAAATTCTATTATCTTCTCCGAGGACCTGTCTTCTTTGACAACATCTGTGAGCTGCTTTATCGTCTCCTGCCTGCCGATTTTTGATATCTTGTCTATCGCCCTTATCGCAGCTGGCTGCTTTTCGGCGCCGACCCCGAATGTGGAGAGAATCTTGTCTAGTACGATCCTGTTGTTTAGCAGTATCTTGTAGTCCGTAAAACCAAGCTCTTCTAGCGCAAGAGCGGTTGCCGCCATTACCTCCGCATCGCTTTCGATGCCTGCTGCGCCGACTATGTCCACGTCTGCTTGGGTGAACTCCCGATAGCGCATCTTCTGCGGCTCGTCCCTTCGCCATGTCTGGCCTATCTGGTACCTCTTAAAAGGCAAGGGGATGCTGCCGTTGGATGCAACATACCTGGCCATTGGTATTGTAAGATCGAAGCGGAGAGCGGAGTCGTCGTCTTGTATTTGGTAAATCTGCTTGCTCGCATCTTCGCCGTACGCCTTGGCGTTGAGAACTTCCATGTTCTCTATTGCCGGAGTTTCAAGCGGAGAGAAGCCGAACCTCTTGAACGTCTCTTCGATCACGGCGACTATGCGCTTGCGAGCTATCGCTTGGCTAGGTCCGAAATCCCTGACGCCCCTTGGCTGGGAAACTGGCATAAAAAGCACTTACAGATTCGTAGTGATCCACTTCTTGAGGCTCTCCTTTGGCAGAGCGCCGATTGACACCGCCTTGACCTCTCCCTTCTCGAAGAGGACTGCTGTAGGTATGCTCATCACATTGTACCTCTCGGCAATCTCAGGGTTGTCATCGACATTGAGTTTGTAGAACTTGACCTTGTTTGCGTACTCGCCAGACACTTCCTCGATTATCGGGGAGAATACTCGGCACGGGCCGCACCATTCGGCCCAGAAGTCTACGACTACGGGAGTCTTTGAACTAAGAACGTCCTTGTCAAAATTATCCTTGTTAATATCATCTATTCCCAAATAAATCACCAGCAAATGGTTTTATGTAAGAATAGATATATTAACGTATTCGCTGTTTGCTGACTCAAATTAGGCGTCGGGATTATTTATTTTTTTGAGGAGGTGTTTTTGCTCTATGTACCTGATTGCTTCGACGAGCTTGTCGGTAAGCAGTGGCCCGAGTTCTACTTTTTCTATAAAGTCGATCATGAAGCGTATCTTATCAGGGTTGCTCTCAGCTAGCTTTTTCACAGCTTCGAGAGTCGGAATGGGCGAAGTCGCATCTGACTTGTCTAGATATTCTACGTGGATTCTTTTCAGCTCCTCCCATTTTTCCATTGTCACTATCTTCCCATCTTTGACCAGAACCAAAAACTGCGGCGCAAACTCCAGCGGTACTATGATTCCGGGGTCTAACTTGAGGATCTTGCCTAGCCTTATCAGCACCGGTATTGAATCTTTGTCGCTGCGATCTAGCGTGCGCACTAAGCTTCCGATGGCAAGGGAAATCTCCACCACCCTCTGAACATTTTCTGGAAGAGGAGGCTTCTCACCCTTTGGCTTGTGTACGAATTCCACGATAGTATTCGGTTTTCCCATGTTTATAAATTATCTCTATAACTTTGTACTGGGGCAAGCTCAAGCGCGGCGAAGGCTATAAATTAGCCATCTGCGATTTAGTAGCGTGATGAGCAAGATCAGGCTGACTAGTGATGACGATCTTGAGTGCTGATATTATGGCAAGTATACCGAGCCAATCGATAAAGAAGTTGATAAAGAAGTATACTGGGGTTAACATAACCAACGACGGCGCAAGCGCGCTCGGAAAGATACTTGAGAGAGAGGCAAAGACGATATCTAGGTATGCCGTGGGCAGAGCCAGAAAGCACGGCAGGCTGAAGATAACAAAGGACGATATCAAAGGATACGTAATAGACGGCGAATGAGATGTCATTGCAGGTCTTTAGGAGCCCTGATGGAAGGTACAGGACAGAACCATATTTTTCTAACGAAGTTAGGGCTTTTGCCATTTCGGAAAAGACTGCAAATGGGGTGCTGGTCTCGGAATTTACTGAGGAAGGGGAGCTGCTCGATCAGATTTACAAGAAATCCAACGACCCGATGGTGGAGATTGCAAACCACGTCAAGCACATTGCAAGCGAGTTGACGATTAGGAGCGTGGAGAGCTACTCTGGAGTCGAGGTGCGTGCGAAATGCGATGGCTGCAACGGCAAGAGCATAAAGAGGGAGATGGACCTTTTGGCCCCGCCAACGATTCTTAAAATCCCGGTAGTGCCGCTGTTTGTGTGCACGAACTGCAAGAAGAAATTCTACTCGATGACGCCAACATACCTCAGAAAGCTTGTTGCCAGGAATACGGAAATGTTTGAGAAGAATGAACTGGAGATGCGCAATGCCGGCGAGCAGGCATTCATCGATGAGGTACAGGAGTATATGGTGCGGGTATTTGCATCTAAAAAGCTTACAAGGATAAAGGTAGACAAGTGAGAACATGACGATAAACGTATCGGAACTATACGGAAAGAAAATAATAACGAACACGGGCAGCATCCTTGGCGACGTGAAAGAAGTCGTACTGGACCTAGAAGAGGGGAAGGTTGCACACCTTCTGCTTACCAAGATGGAGCAGATGGCCAAGAGCGCAAATGTGCGCGATCAGCTGGCAAAGAACAGGATCCTCTACGAGCGCGTCACCAATGTCGATGAGACCATAATCGTCAAGAGCAAGTGACCCGGCTTCAGCCGTAGACTATCTTTTCAGCGGTTGTCTTTGATTTTTCTACCTTTTCTTGGTGCTTGGCGAGCATTTCGGTTAGAAACTCTGTGCATATCTGCTTGAGCTCACCGCTGAGCATCTTGCCGCTTGAGTATTTCTCCCTTACATCGTTTACAAACTCGGTGTCAGGATGATGATAGTTTAGGATTGCGAAAGCGCGGTCAATTTCTACATTGGCGCCGTACTTCCTCTGCTCCTCTACACTGTCCTTTCCTCCGGAATAGGCCTTGTTTATCTTTCTTTTTATGTCCTTTGCGGAATCGCCGAGGAATATTGCAGTATCCGGCTCTGATTTGCTCATCTTCTTGTCCTGCTGAAGGCCCGGAAGGTGGGTGAAGTATATGAAGCTTGGAGAGAAGAACTTGTATGGAAGCCGATGTGCGATGTCTCTTACTGCGCGCGCATGTGGGTCTTGTTCAATGCCTATGCCGGTTATTGACGGCATGGGCCCGTCAAACTCTTTCAGCTGAGGATGGAGGATGTCAGCATATTGTAGAAGATTTGCTGCAATCTTTCCGGGATTCAGCGACCCGTATATCGCCTTTATCTCGTTCTCAGTTAGTATCTTTGAGAGTTCGAATGCAAATTCGTAGTACCGCGGCTCCTTTCTGCTCTGTACGTATATGTCACTTTTCTCTACTCCCAAGGCCAAGAGATCCGCAACATCTGCCGCCGCATTTTCCTTGGCTGCTTCCATGCTCGGAACTGATGAGCTTGGGCGCGATGTGTAGGCATCTATGTCGCTCACGACAAAATAGCTCTTTGCCCCAAGGCTGTTGAGGTAGACAAACAGGTCAACATCAACTTTATGGCCGAGGTGAAGAGGCCCGGTTGCTGCGATGCCGGTTACCTGTAGAAACTTTTGCTTGTTTTTTATCCTGCCATCAATCAGGCCGAAATCCCTGTGTGCAACTATTATCCCCCTCTCGAAAAGATAGTGCTTGTAGTGTTTGAGTTCGTCTTGAGAGAACTGCTTTAGGCCGAATTGGCTGATGAGCTTTGCGTCTATCTTTACTTCTGATGAGCCCCACGCATCGACTATTTTCTCAGGCATAAGACCATCGCTGTTCCTAGTCAGGTTTGCTTCTAACTATTATTAACCTTTCCCTGACGAGAAGCCGGAATTAGTCTGTAGAGACTTCCCTTGCCAGCGCAGACCTCTCCTTTGCGAGAACTCTGTAGCCGCAGTATGGGCACCTAATGAAATTAGGCCCTATCGTCTTTACCTTCTTGCCGCAATGCAGACACACGTATCCCATTCTATTCACCAATCATTTAATGTGAGACTTGAGCCACTTCACAAAATCTGTGTGAAGGCCAAATATGCTAGTATCAATTACCTTGAAGTTCATCGTAGCCTTGTACTCCTCCTCGTTTAGCGAAAGCAGCGGGGTGTACTTCTTCATGTCGGCAAACCTTACCTCGCTCCAATGGATCTTGCCCTTGAGCTGATCGCTAATGACTTCCGGAGTTGGCGGCAAGCCCGAAGCGGCGTAGAGAATGCCATCGCACCAATAGACCGGCATGTTGCCGTTCGGCGTTATGTTCATGCGCAGTATCTCGTCCTTGTCTAGCTTTATCACGTCGTGCACTATGAGCTCTTGGTTTGGCACGTAGGTTATCTTGACCATTTCTTCACTTCTTGTTGAGCTGTGCAATTACCCTATTGAAGGTGTCTCCAGTGGCCGTCTTCATCGAATACGCTCCGCCGGCGTATGTCGCGCCGCAGCTCCTGCAGGCCCATATTCCCGTGCTGACCCTCTTGACCGACTCTTTGCCGCAGACGTCGCACTTGTATCGCGCCTTCTTCTCGTCTTGGACCGACCTGAGCCTCTTTCTGAGGCTGACTCCGTATCTTATGCTCGAATTCGCCATGTTAATCGCTCCTGCTCTTACTTATTATGTCTCGCAGCTCTTTAGACTTTTCGAATGTCTTGTCTAAAAGGTGGTCTAGCTCCTGCTCGCTGAAAGCGCCGTGCAGACCCTTCTGCATGGACCTGACAATGTTTTCGGTGTCGTTTGCTATTGTGAGCCTGCCATCCATTATCGCCTCCTCGCTGCCGTTTGGATCGAGCAGCACTTTGTTGCCCATTTTTGCAAACGTGCATGAAGTAACGGTGTTGGTTATCGGCAGCTTTGGGAGGTTTGCGCCCCTTATCACTTCGCCGTTCTCATACTTTGGCAGCTTGCAGTTGCTCAGCGCAGTCATTGCGGCCAAGGATGCCGCATCGAACAGATTGCCATCATAGTTGAGTACATAGATGTCTATGAAAACCGACCATACCTTGCCCTCTTCTATGAAGAGCGCATCGAGATCAATTACACCTGCAGCCCTAATGCCCCTGTCGACCACTCTCGATAGCTCGATTGAATCCGGGCTAGGCGGTCCTGGCTCGTAATCTGCAGACGCCAAAGGCAAGAGCTCTGCCAGCGTCATCAAATTGCCCTGGTTTGGCTTGTCTCGCATCGGCTCGCCGACATCGAGCTTTATTCCGCACAGCACCTTTGTGTTGCCGATGGTGACCATTGCGGACCCTTCTGCATTCGGAAGCATGCCATGCTTTACATCTATGGCACGGTACTCTAGCAGGTCCCTGCCTCCTTCTCGTATGCCCTTGTTGACCAGCTCTCTTACATATTCTCCTTTTACTTGGTTGATTGGTTGCATGCTATCACTTGTATCTATCCATTATGCTCTCATACGGCGCCCTCAGGGCCTCCTTTTGGAGCTTTGTTATTGTCTGGCCTGCCTTCTTTATCATGGACATTCCGCGCATCACCTCCTCTTTGGTCAAAGTGCCGTCCATCTGCAGCAGAAGGATGCTATCGTTCCTAGGCCCTATCGCAACCGGCATGTCCGCATCCGAATAGTTGTCCTCCGCCTTGTTTAGGTCCAATATGAGATGCTCTCCTGTCTTTCCGACCGACACCGCGTAAGGCAAATCGGTCATTGGTATTCCGGATGTTGCAAGCGCAACTGCTGCAGTTGTTATTCCTGCGGCCCTTGTACCGCCGTCGCTCTGGAGCACTTCGACGTATATGTCGATCTCGCTTCCCGGGAAGTCTTCTCGGATTATGACATTCTCGAAAACCTCCCTTGTGACCTTCGATATCTCGATCGCCCTCCTATTGGGCCCGGATCTTCCGTGCTCTTCAAGCGATGAGAACGGCGCCATCGAGTACCTGCACTTTATCACGGCCTTCTCGGGGTCCTGTGTGTGCTTTGGCAGCGCCTCTTTTGGGCCGTATACTGCCGCGAGTATCTTGTTGTTGCCCCATTCAATGTATGCCGAACCTGCTGCATTCTTGAGACCGCCTGCGACTATCTTTATCGGTCGCATCTCGTCAAATGCCCTGCCGTCGAGCCTCTTGCCGTTCACTATCAATTCAGGGATGTTCCCTGTTGCGTTCATTTCTCCTGCTCCACCCATTTCATACACCTTGCTGCGGTTGGCTTTGCGGCCCCAATAGCGCCTTTATTCTCTCCGTTAGGCCTGTTGTGTGGGCCTCCTCGACGATCTTTAGGACCGCCTCTGTTGCAAGCGCGACATTGCCGCCCTTGAGCCACACCCTTCCGTTCATCCCTACCATTATCACCGACTTGGTGCCGTTTCGTATCTGATCCACCATCGTGTTCTGCTTGCCGATTATCCTTGGAATCTTTGAGGGCTTCACATCGAATATCTTGCCGCCGAAAAGCTTCTTCGGCCTCATCAGAACCACGGTCTTGGTCTCGTCGATCTCCTTCACCTCAGCTTCTATCACGTCTCCGCGCTGAAGCCTTGTCTCGACGAACTTTGCGATTATTATTCCCTTGTAGGGCGAATTGAGTTCGATATTATAAGCGTTGAGCCTTGCCTCTTCGACTATTCCTATCACTATGTCGCCCCTCTGCGGGTACCAAAGTCCCTCGAGCGGGACCAGTACTCCCTTCTCCTCGTGGTATATGCCCAAAAGGGTCGAGTACGTGTTGTTTCCTTCTATGAAGCCTGCCTCCATTCGGATCGGCTTATCGGCCAGCAATTCACCTGGCACCACTATTCTGCTCATTTATACACCTAGTATTTTTGTTATAGCACTTCCGTGCGTAAGCGAGTTGAGTTTGTCTATGAACTCGGCCTGCAATCCTGCAGGGAATTCAACCACCGCAGACAGTCCGCCGTTTGGCAGCCATGTCTCGCTTTTGAGGCCGTACTGCTTTAGCATGCCAAAGCACCTGTTGGCCGAGTCTGCAGGTATCGTCACCTCGATTCTCGCAGTCGCGAACTTTATCGGGATTATCATGTTTATCTTCTTGAGGACCGCATCGACCTGCTCGTTTGCGCTCTTGAAGGGCTCTATCGTAATCTTTGCCTGCTCCATCGCGTTCTCGATTCGCTGCGCCGGGTGCGGCGCGTTCGTCCTTGGATCGATGGAATTTCGTGCTATTATCGCAATCACCTGCTTTCTTTTCTCTTCGAGCAGCTTGTTTCTCTGCTCTGTTGTTATCGGAACGTTTCCGTTCTTGAGTATCTTCTCTACGACCTTGGGCAGCTCTTCGGTGCCGAAGACCTTCTTTATCTTCTCTGAGCTCTGCCTCTCCCCCTTGTTTGCGTCCTTGAAAATTTCCTCGACTTCAAGTACCGACATCGGGTCGGTGCGCTTTCCCGTTATGTATTCGTAAGCGAGCTCCGAGTTCACGAAGACCTCAAAAGTCTCGCCGCCCTGCGAATATTTCGCTATCACTGTCTTTGAAGACATGACGTCACTGTAATTTCCACATTCTATAGGATCAGAGATACTTTGATATCTCGTTGGAGCTGAGCATAGTGTACTCCTCAGCGTCCTGTATGTAACCTATATCAATATTATCCGTTGTGAGCTTTCCTTCGTTGACTTTCTTGATTATCCTAACGCCGAGGTCTATTCCGTCCTCGAGCTTCATCTTGTCCTTGTACTCCTTGACTAGTACGTCCGTTGCTATCTTCTTGCCGACGCCTATTGCGTCTGCCTTGTAACCCAAGAATGATGCGCCAGGCTCGATCTCGAAGAGCCTTGGCTGCGTATCGATTCCGCCGAGCAGTACAGAGACTGCGTACGGCCTCATGCCGCCGTACATTGTTGCCTGCATCATATAGGAAGAAATCTCCTTTGCAAGCGCCTCGACCGACTTGACCTCGCTGAAGAGCAATCTGTGGTTCTGCGCGTTGTTCCTCGCGACATTTACTAGGTGGAGGCCGTCTGAGACCAT
>JAGWHG010000015.1:0-4843 GCA_028866975.1 Microcaldota archaeon
GGGAAGTGCTGCGCCTGGTTGTTGGCACAGGTAATAACATTGCCGCCAGGGCATGGTGTATATGTAAAGATAAACTTGCCTGCGGATAGCGCGCTTTGTGATATCGGAGGTATTATCGTTGCATTGCAAATCACTGCGCCTCCTGGGTTAGTCAGCGTTGGTGAGCAAGTTCCCTGTATCAAAGGGTAACCGGTTATGTTGACAGTGAGGTGAGGTTTGTATATTGGATATGGATTTGTGTTTGTAAGCAGCATCGCAAGTTTAGACAGGGATGCTCCCGAACCAAGTATTAGGTCTTGGCAGTACGGGCCGGATGAGAAAGAGCAGGAATTTGGTGTAAGTGTAGATGGCGCAAATACGAAGAAGTAGAGAGCTGCGATGACCAGGGCTGCGATTACTATAGCCCAGCTGTATGTTAGTACGAACTCTACAGCTGATTGCAGCTTGTTTGCTTGCATCGTACCGATTTGTATTGTAAGCCAACAATTTAATACCTTTCAGGGGTTTTGCGGGAAACTATTAATAATGTAAAAACCCAAATACAATCATGGAAGTGACCGACCTCAAGGGCTCTGTGCCCAATGAGCTTATTGAGTCGGTAAATGAGAGGGGGATAAAGAGGCTCACGCCTCCGCAAGAGCTCGCAGTTGCCAACGGTTTGCTGCAGGGCCAAAACATTGTAGTTGCATCGCCAACAGCAAGCGGCAAGACGCTGATTGCTGAGATGGCAATCATAAGGTCAGTCATAGGGAAGGGGAAGAAGGCGCTATACGTTGCGCCTATGCGCGCACTAGTGAGTGAAAAGTATGAGGAGTTCAAATCTGCTTATCCGTACCTAAAAGTTGCAATGTCAATTGGCGATCTAGATTCGCTAGACCCATGGCTTGCAAAGTACGACATAGTGCTAGCATCAACCGAGAAGTTTGACAGCCTCATTAGGCACGGGGTCGATTGGCTCGGATCTGTGGGCTGCATAATCTTTGATGAGATCCATATGCTCGGCGAGCAGGGGCGAGGGCCGACGCTTGAGATACTTATAACCAAGCTCAAGAGAATATGCAAAGATACCCAGCTGCTTGCTCTTAGCGCAACGATTGGCAATGCAGATGACATCGCAAAGTGGCTAGATGCAAAGCTAGTTGAGAGCGAGTATCGGCCAATTAAGCTAGAGAAGGGCATTGTTCTGGGCGAGAAGGCATATTACCAAGACTATGAAGATGAGCTAAAGGGAGGCAGCAAGATGCCAGAGCCGAGGATCGTTGAGGACGTTCTTGCACGCAACAAGCAGATAATCATATTCTATTCTACAAAGAAGAATGCTGAGTCAGGAGCAGAGAAGCTACAAAAAATTGTGGCGGCGCATCTTAGTGCAGAGCACAAGGAAAAGCTATCGCAGAGCAGCGCTAAGGTCCTAGGAGCGCTTAGCAAACCGACTGCACAGTGCGAGAAGCTCTCAAAGCAGATCTTGAACGGAGTGGCATTCCATCACAGCGGACTTGTGAACGATCAGCGCCACGAGGTAGAGGAATCTTTCAAGAACAATGCAATAAAGGTAATTTGCTCGACTAGCACGCTGGGACTCGGAGTAAATATGCCAGCGCACACCGTGCTTGTCAGGGATCTGAACAGATATGGCGACACTGGAATGGAAAGGATTAGCGCAAACGAGGTTGCGCAGCTCTTTGGCAGAGCGGGCAGGCCAAAATACGACACAGAGGGCAGGGCTCTGCTGATTGCAAAGGACAGGTCAGAGATTATGGACCTCTACAGAAAGTACATCGATGCGGAGATGGAACCGATTGATTCGTGCCTCGGCGTATTGCCTGTGCTTAGAACCCATGTACTTGCATTCATAGCAACTGATTTTCTCAAGAGCGAAGAGTCGATAACAAACTTCTTTAGTGAAACTTTCTACGGCTACCAATTCTCAAGCCTACGTGAGATAAAGGTAAACATCAACCAGATTCTAGATGAACTGCGCGCCTGGGGCTTTATCGAGAAGAAAGGGAGCATATACAGCGCAACAAAGATTGGGGCAAGGGTTAGTGAACTCTACATTGATCCGATGTCGGCTAAGAAGATAATAACTATGTTAGGCAAGGAGCGCGATGACATTGCAAGCCTTTTCATGATATGCAACACGATCGAGATGAAGCCGCATGTGAAAGTTACAGAGGAGGCAGAAGAGAAGTTCGTTTATTACAACACATTGCTCTCGGCAGGCGCAGATTCTGATGAGATAGAGGACTTCTATTATGCACCAGAAAAGCCCTTTAGCAGCGCGATGATGATAAATGAGTGGATATCAGAGAAGGGCGAACCAGAGCTTGTAAAGAAGTATGGTACAACGCCAGGAGCACTCTTCACAAAGATTACAAATGCAGACTGGCTACTATACGCTGCAATGGAAATAGGAAAGATAATGCACGTTCCGACACTTGACCTGCTTGAGCTGCGGGTTCGGGCGCGCTATGGAATCAAAAAGGAGCTGCTTGATCTTGTCCAATTAGAGCAGGTAGGTAGGGTGAGGGCAAGGATAATGTTCAACAACGGTGTAAAGAGGAGAGTTGACCTTCGCAAGGAGGGAATTGGTAGCACAATTGAGCGGCTTTTTGGCACAGAAGTTGCAAAAAAGATAATGGAGCAATCAAGATTTGGATGAAAAAATCCAAAAAAGCGGCAAAAAAGATGTATTTGTCGTTAAGAGAACAGAGAGTAGCATTTATATAATTAACTTTTGTATATGCTACTAACCGTTAAGGCGGCGACCGTGAATAGAATGGGACTTTTCGACAAGCTTGGACAGGCATTTGGTGTATCTAAGGAGCTCAGCATTGAGGAATACATGGGCTCAGCAGAGATGGAGAACGTTGACATACTCAACGAACCGGCTGACATGTACATAAAGCCCGTAAACATAACAAGCGAGGCCGATGTCAAGCTGATACAAGACGAGCTTACAAAGAAGAACATCATACTTCTCAACATCGACGAGATAAACAAGAGGCCAAACACTCGAAATAACATAGTAAACAGCCTCAAGAGCTATGCCGCAAAGATCAACGGCGACATCGCCCAGATCGACGAGTCGAGGATAATCATAACCCCGACGAAGGTCAAGATCATAAAGAAGAGGAAGGCATCGAAGGAGTGAGCGATCACTCACTTCAGCGCAGTTATAAGCGCATGAACCTCCCTTTTGGTCGGTTGCGATATCGAAATCAGCCGCCTGAAGATTTTCTTCACGGCTTCTTTTTCTCTTATTTTCTTATTCGACACTATAAGGTCGAATGATTTGTAAAGCGTTTCCATCTCCTTTTTGTCTGCGGCCTGCGTGAAGTCCATGCTGTAGCCTTTGCTGATGTCCTTTTGAGTCATGAGGAACAGCATTATCGCAAGCGCGTGCGAGATGTTGAGCACTGGATAGTTGGGATTCGTTGCAATGTATACAACCATGTTGCAGCGGTCGAGTTCGTCTTTTGTGAGTCCGATGTCGTCTCTGCCAATGACGAGAGCGACCTTCGTGTTTTTTGCGGAAACCTTTTTCAACTTCGAGAGCATCTCCTCTGGTAAGTAAACCTTCCTAAATCCGTGGCCCGCCTTTCTCCATACTCCGGTCGTGCCGATGACGACGCTGCAGTCCCTTATAGAATCCTCAAACGTCTTGTATACTGCGGCGCTGGTTATCAGGCCGTGCGCATGCTTTGCGTACATTATCGCCGCCTTGCCGCCCAGCTTTGTCCTAGGCTGGACTATGTGCAGCTTTTTGACTCCGAAGTTTGATGCGACCCGCGCGATGTAGCCGAGGTTGTTTTGGTACTTTGGCGAGACTATCACTACCTTGAGCTGCATTCAGACCACCGCAAAAGAGAGTACCGCGATTGCGTTTATCAGTATGTGCGCGATTATCGATGGATAGAGAGACTTAGTTCTCTTAACCACGTATCCGGCGACAATTCCGAATATGAACGCCGCGATTATCTCGACGCCGAATGTCGAGCCGTAGCTTGCGTGGAGTATTGCAAACACAGCTGCGCTGAGGACTATCCCGATCCTTGGGACCAAAAAGCCCCTGAAGAATATCTCCTCATTTATCGGTGCGATTATCGCAGAGAAGATGTAGAACCAGATCGGCGCGCCGGAAAGCAGCAATCCGACGTTGGTGTCGATCTGCGTGCCGCTCACCGTGCTTATAAGTCCAGTGAGCACCTCCATTGTGAATAGTATGAAGAATATCACAAGGCCAATTCCGATTATCCTTGCGCTTATGTTGCTAAGAAACAGCGATTTTGCAAGCTCGCTTGTCTTTATTCCTCGATTAAGCATGTACGAGAGCGCAAGCGATGGAAAGAAGAGTGATACCGCGACTGTGAGATAGAGGTTTGCTGCGTCCTGGCCTATCCTGCCTGACTGAAAGCTTGTTATGATGAGTGCGATCGCCGCAAGTATTACAAAAAAAGATGCATATATCGCGTATGCTGCGATCTTGCTGTGAGTAGGCTTAGTGCTTCTTGCCAGACTCATCGCCTTTTTGCGCAGACTTAAGCTCTGTGTATCCGCACTTCCCGCATGCGAGCCTGTTTGCGTGCTCTCCTAGCCTAGAACCGCACTTAGGGCAGGACTTGCCCGGCTTGTAGGGCTTGAATGTCTTCTTCTCTTTTTTTGGTGCTGCTTTTGGTGCTTCATCTGCCATCTGATCACTCCTTCTTTTCCTCCTTTACTTCAGCCTTCGCCTCAGCTTTCTCCTCTTTTGCAGCTGCCGCCGCCTTCTTTGCCCCTCGCGCAGACAGGTACGCCTTCTCGACCGCCATCGCCTCCTTGCTGTGGTAGGCGTGTGCGAGCG
>JAGWHG010000015.1:4853-14079 GCA_028866975.1 Microcaldota archaeon
GCCGTAAATCGGGTTTATCTTTACGACCACCGTGAGCTCTGGGTTGAGATTTAGCTTTTTGCAGATCTCGACCTTGACCTCCTCCTTCTTTGGGGTCTGGCCCTTGTGCGATATTGTGAATGATATCTCCTTTCGCCCCAGCAGCTTGTTGTCCTTTTCGTTGTCTACTTTTATGTTCATCAAACTCCTCCTGTTATCCTTGACATTACCTTTTGGCCCATCGCCTCTATCACTTCAACCTCTGCGCCCGCCTTTATCGTGCCGGAGAGTTCCTCTGGCACTGCGAGGTCGTATGTCTCATAGCTTTCTAGGTCCATGAGCTGCGCAGTAGAACCTGTTATAGAGACCACCTGCGCTTTCTTCTTTGCAATCACCGGAGCCTCGACATCAGAGTGGCTCGGCTTGAGAAGCGTCCTCTTCGATCCGTCGAACATGCCGATCGCGGTTATCCTGACCTTAGCTGAACCGTGCTTTCCTGGTGCCGAGGTCTCTATATCGACTACCTTGCAAGGCACCCCGTCAATTAGGAGGTACCTTCCAGGCTTCAAATCGCCCACTGACACATGCATAATTTCATCAGACAGAAATCTCACCTAACTGTATAGAACAGATTATCTTGTCATAGAGAGTTTTTATATCTTACTAACTAGAATGGGTTAGCTAATTATGTCGATTATACCCTTGGCTGCATACAATCGGTTTGTCTTGAATCCAGTAACTTCACTTAGAATTCCCATCTCGACCAGAATGTTTATGGCTCTCTGGGCAGTTGGATAGGTCACAGTAAGAACTTTCGCTGCATTTGAAATGCTTATGTAGGGATTTATAAATAACTCTTCGAAAATTTTTAGAACGCTCATATTGCCATCTTCCTCTATTCTTTTCCTGTAATCGTTTTGATATGCAACGAGTTTGGATTCCCTGATGACTGCATCATTCGACTGACTGATTATACCATGCAGGAAGAACTTGATCCATGAGGCATAGTCCCCGGTCTGGCTGATTGTGAGCAGCATGTCATAATATTCACTGCGATTCTTCTCGAAGTATCCGCTGAGATAAAGCAACGGCAATTCAAGTATGTCTTTCCTTATCAAGTATAGGAGAACAAGCAGCCTGCCGATCCTGCCGTTTCCATCCCTGAATGGGTGTATCGCCTCAAACTGGTAGTGAGCTATGCTGATTTTTATCAACTCGTTTGTTCCATCATCTGAATTTAGATACGTGAAAAGGTTTTCGAGCAGTTCTGGGACCCTAGATGGTTCTGGGGGTATGTAGCTTGCTTCGGCGTATCTGGTCATTTTATTGTCAGCTATGAAGTTCTGCGTCTTCCTTATTTCTCCAGGGCTCTTGTCCTTGCCCCTTACTCCAGTCATCAGTAATTTGTGCAGTTCGAGTATTAGTTCGGTATCTATGTTCCTAGTTTTTATGAGCTCGACGCCGCGCTCTAGTGCCCTGCTGTAATTGATTACTTCCTGCTCGTCTGGATTTGCAACAGTCTTGCTTTCCATGCTGTTTTTTGCTTCGTAGAGCAGAATCTCTTCTACAGAACTCTTAGTGCCCTCTATTCTTGAACTTGAAACGGCTTCCTTGATCGTGTAGAGGTATATGAGAAATTTGGTTATCTTTCTGTCCTTGAATGCACTGAGAAAGCCCAGTTCTCTGGCGGCTTTGGTTATCAAGCCTATTGTTTCCTGGTCAGGTCTAACATCAATAGGCAGTAGTTTGGGGGTGAATGTCGGAACTATTTCTCCGTTAGGCAACTTCGATATTGAGATTGTACCTGCAAGGCCATTGAATTTCTCAGTATCCATTTTACCTATATTTTAGTACATTTTAACCTATAAATACTTTTCTATTAGATTAAAATAATAGGGCTAATTTTTTAATCTGAATCTGATTATTAATGCAGACTTTAATCTAACGTATAATTAGATTAAAGGCATTTATAAATAAACTTTAACCAGTTCAGAAGGTCGACAACCCGTCGAGTTGGAGTGACCTTGCGGCCTCCTCCTTTTGCCTTCCTGAGAACTTCGCCTTGACCCCGGTAATCACTGACATGCAGCGTACCTGGTCGTTGAGCGTTGGGTCCAGCCTTGCGCCGAATATGACATTCGCATCGTCTGCAAGCCCCTCTGTGACGCCGTTGCCGATCCTTGTTGCCTCGCTAATCGTGAGGTTTGTTCCGCCTGTTACGTGTACAAGCCCGCCCTTTGCACCTTCGAGCTCGACTGAGAGCAATGGGTGGCTAAGAGTGTCCTTGATGACCCTTTCGACTCGATCAGACCCCTGTGCAGAACCGATGCTAATCAGAGCAGTGCCTGTCTGAGTTACAACGTTTCTGAGGTCAGCAAAGTCAAGGTTGATGAGGCTCGGAATCATTATCGAGTCTGCAATTCCCTTGACTGCATTGAGAGTTATGTTGTCCACAACCTCAAAGGCCTTCTCGATCTGCAGGTTCGGTGCGTACTTGAGCAGCAAGTCGTTCTCGATTACTATCGTAGTATCTGAGTGCTTGTTGAGCTGATCGATTCCCCACTGTGCCTTAAGTGCCCTGCTCCTTTCCAGAGCAAACGGGTATGTAACAGTAGAGATCACTGTTGCGCCCATCTCCTTTGCAATCCTAGCTACCACAGGAGCGCTTCCTGTCCCGGTTCCTCCACCCATTCCTGCGGCGAGGAAGACAAGGTCATAGCCTTCAAGCAGCTTTTCGATGTCTGCGCGATCCGCATCTGCGCACTTGGCGGCAACTTCAGGATATCCTCCTGCGCCAAGACCGTTTGTTATTGCCTTGCCGAGTAGGTGCTTTTTGTGAGCATTGACAATATTCAAGTGGTTTGAATCGGTGTTGATAGCGATTGTATCAGCACTCTTTATTCCAGAGTTGTACAATCTGTTGACAAGGTTTGATCCCTGTCCACCCAGCCCTACGACCGCTATTCGCGGCGTGAAGGCATTGTAGTCAAACTGTTCGTTCTCAAAGGTCGCCATTCTTATCACATTTTTAGTATCATGTTCTCTTGGTGTTGTAGAATGCGAGGAGGGCGCCAAGAGTTTGGGACTTGGCCTCGTGGGACATCTTTGGCCATTCGAGGTTGAGTCTTCGGATGGTGGGCAGGTCTAGCTTCACAGCTTCGTTGCCCACTCCCTTCAAGACACCTGCCATGCATCCAACTTAAGTATGAAATAAAAAACAAAAGAAAAAAATTAATCTTTTGTTTAGATCATCTCGATTCCGGAGTACTCGTTGCCCTTCTTCTCTGCCATGTGGCCAACGATGCTCGACCCGCTTACGCCGGTGACGATTGCGATTATCTCGATCTGGCCTTCGTAGCCAGGTATGAGACGAGCGCCCCACTTGACGTTTGCCTTAGGGTCCATCCTCTCCGTGATCAACTCTCCTGCCTTGATCGCGTCGCCCAATGTGAGGTCCGATGCACCAGATATGTGGATCAGCGCGCCCTTGGCGTTCTCGTAATCGACATCAAGCAGCTTGTTCTTGAGGACTGCCTCAGCTGCTCCCATGACCTTGTCGTTGCCCTTGCCGAGTCCGTAGGCTATGAAGCCGACGTCTCCGCTTCCCATGATTGAGCGAACGTCTGCAAAGTCGATGTTGATGAGGCTTGGCTGGGTTATTGTCCAGACCAGTCCGCCGATTGCCTTTGCCAAAACATCGTCTGCAACAGCGAACGCCTCGTTCATAGGCAGGTTAGGGTGAAGCTTGACAAGCCTGTTGTTGTCCAAGATGATGACGCTGTCTGAGTACTTCCTCAACTGCTGGATTCCCTCTTCAGCCTTTACCTTCCTGACCCTTTCGAGGTCGAATGGGTATGTGACCATCGATACTACGATCGCGCCTTGCTCCTTTGCAATCTGCGCGAGCACTGGAAGTGATCCTGTTCCGGTTCCTCCTCCCATTCCTGCGCACAAAAATACGAGCTGAGCACCAGACAAGACTTCCTCAAGAAGCGGCCTGTCTACTTCAGCAGCCTTTGCCCCGACCATCGGAGCGCCGCCTGCGCCGAGACCTCTTGTGATTGACTTACCAATCAAGATCTTCTTGATTCGGTCATCGATTATCTTGAAGTGGTTGACATCGGTGTTTATAGCCACCAACTCAGTTCCCTTCACACCAACTTTGAGAAGTCGGTTTATCGTGTTGCAACCGCCGCCTCCTGCGCCGATTGTCACAATCTTTATCTGCGGATTCATATCTGCCTGCGTAACGTTGCTATTCCCTAGGAATTCGTTTCCGAAGTCTACCATCTGATCGCCGAGCTTATATAATTACTATATATTTAAAAACATTTCGTAGTTGAAAATGTAGTGGAACAGACGGAAAAGAGGTAAAAGAACGAGGAGCATTTCGTCATTTGTTATACTTAAGTATATGAAAGTGACGTAAAAACAAACCAGATTTTTGGTAAATTCTGCGCCAAAAAAGTGAAATTTTTCAGATATTTTGGCATCCGCAGTTCCTTTGTGCGCTTATTTTCGGAACCACGGAATTGATGAGTGATTTTATTTTCTCGACATTGTGCGAAAAAACTTTTTGCACTTCGTCGAACGTCACCGGCTTGGTCTCCTCATTTCCCTCGAGACCGACGTCATAATCTGTCACGATCCCGATCCCCATGTAACAGATTTTCTTTTCGCGCGCGAGTGCGACTTCTGGATATTGCGTCATGTTTATGATGTCAAAGCCCTGCTGCGCAAAAAATCTCGATTCGGACCTCGTGGAAAACCTTGGTCCATTCACGACGACGACAGTTCCCCTCTCCTGGAAGTTCAGGTTCGCATTTTTCGCTTCGGAAATTCCAAGCGATCGCAGTTCGCTGCAGTACGGATCTGCCATCGCAGCGTGGATCACCTCTCCGCCATCGAAGAACGTGTCGTCCCTTCCGTGCGTCATGTTGACGAACTGGTCTGTGAAGACGAGATCTCCTGGTTTGTATTCTTTTTTAAGCGAGCCCGCGGCATTAGACGTTATTATTCTCTTGACGCCCAAGTTTGCAAACGCCTCGATGTTCGCCCTGTAGGGGACTTTGTGCGGGGGTATCGAATGATTCGTGCCGTGCCTTGCGATGAACGCAACGCTTCGCCCGCCGATTTTTCCTATCGACACTTTGCTGCTGGGCTTTCCATACTTGGTATCGACATTGATCTCTGTCGCGTTTTCCAGCAGGGAATAGAACCCTGTGCCCCCGATTATTCCAATTTCTGCTTCCACAAAATCACCTCTCTTCAAGTTTCGTCTTCTTCTGTTGCCTAAACATCTCTATTATCTCTTTGGTGGTCGTTGCCTCTTCAACACTCTTGTCGCTCCGTATGCCGTCGCTCACAAGCCGCGGGAAACGAAGCGCGTAGCCGACTTCTGTGCCGTCAGGAAGTTTCTCAAGGCCGCACATGTGCATCGGCGATCTTGTTATCTCGTCTGCGCGTATCGTCACGACATACTTTGGAGTCACCCAAAAGTCTGGCTCCATCATCGATGCGACCCTTGCCGGCTTGCTCTTTGTCTTGGTCTTGTCCAGCGCCTTTTGCAACTCTGTCATCTGCTTTTCGGAAAAGCCTGTTCCAAGCCTGGAAACGGATTCGAACATGTCGGTTTTCTGATTATAAGATGCACAGAGCAGCCCGCCAAACTTGAATTCTGCACGTTGGCCCCTGCCGAGGTAGTAGCCTATTATGACAAGGTCGACAGTGTCGGATAGCTCTCCTTTGTAGCTCCTCTTCATCTTTATCCATGCGAACTTCCTTGCACCTGCAACGTAGGTTGAAGTAAGGTCCTTTGCAACAATTCCCTCAAGTCCACTTGTGATTGCGGTCTCGAAATATTTCTCTAGCTCCTTTGGCTTTGTGGTGATTAGCAGGTCTGATAGCCTGACTATTCCGTCCTTTTTGACTATCTGCTCAAGTTTCTTACGCCTCTGTTCGTAGGGCTTAGTCATGTAGTCTTCTCCATCAAGCAGCATCAGGTCAAAGGCAAAGACATGGAGCGGAAGCTCTGCACTCTTCTCCTCTATGCCGTGCTTTCTCTTTCTTTGTATGGTCTCCTGGAAGGGGTAGTACTCTTCTGTCACATCGTTGTATGCCAGCGCCTCGCCATCGAATATTGCAGACTTGACATCCAACTCTTCTAGTGCGGCCTTGACAATCTCTGGAAACATGTGGGTAACCTTCTCAAGCCTCCTTGAGAATATCTCCACGTGCCTGCTCTTCTTGTCGACATGCACCTGGACCCTAAATCCATCGTATTTGGTCTCCACAGCTGCCCTGCCATGCATCTTCTCTAGGATCTCTTCTGCGGTTGGCAATCTCTCTGCAAGTGCAGGACGAATCGGCTTGAAAAGTGTTACCTTGAAGTGCTCAATCCCCTTCACTCCATCTGTAAAGAGCACCTCTCCAACTTCTCCTAGGTCGCTGCACAGGTTGTATGCATTCTCAAGCTCTGATTTGAGCTTTCTATCACCAGTTGCTGTCTTTGAGAGTGCCTCGAGTATCGTTGCATCGCCAAGTCCAAGACGCAATGTGCCAATCGCAAACCTTGCCACGTATCTTGCCTCTATTGGATTTGATGCTGCGAGCAGTTCTGACATCAGTCGTATCTTTGTGTCTTGGCTGCCAGAACCAGAGGATAGCGCAATCTTGTGCATCGTGTCAAAGACTTCCACAAGCTCGTATTTGTGCGAATTCATGCGCCGCAGCTTGCTCTTTTCGGCTATCTGCTCTGCTGCTGTGCCCATGTCTCCTGCTTTCTTGTAAGCTGCAAAGACCTCCTCCTTTGTATGGCCGGATGCGCGTGCGATCGCCTCGCTGACAAGCTTTTCTGCGATCCCTATCTCTACGCCCTCAAACGGCGGTGCAAGGACGCCCTGGGTGAAATAGATCAACTTTCTTATCTCGTTCTTCTTTACCTTGCTTAGCATCTCTGTTAGTACGTCGATCATCTCGAGGCGCGATGAGATGCCCTCGAGCTTGCCGTAGTATTCTGCAACGTCCTTAAACAGCATGCACTCACTATTGACAACGCAGAGAAGATATTTAACTGATTTTCTGTGCCTTCAGATACTCTGCGAACTTCTTCTTGACTTTGGCAATCTTTGGGCCGATGACCAGGCTGCAATAGGGGTTGAAGGGATTGTTATCGTAATAATTCCTATGGTATCCTTCTGCCGGGTAGAACTTGTCTAGCCGTTTCACCTCAGTCACTATCGGCTTGTCGTACTCCTTTTGGATCTTTGGGATCGCCCTTTCGATCACCTCCCTCTGATCGCCATTATTGAATAATATTATTGATCGATACTGCGTGCCCACATCCGCTCCTTGCCGATTCAGCTGCGTGGGGTCGTGCATCGCAAAGAATATCTCAAGCAGCTTATCTAGGGAGATGACATCCGGATTGTACTGTATTCTGAGCACCTCCGCATGGCCTGTCGTGCCCTCGCAAACTTTCTCGTAGGTGGGATTTGCAACGCTGCCGCCAGCATAACCTGGTTCTGTGCCAGTTACGCCTTTTAGCATCTCAAATACCGCCTCTGTGCACCAAAAGCAGCCGCCGCCAAAGATTATCGTCTCATTTCCCATCTTTCTTTTTCACCTCCGCCATAAACTTCATCGAGACAGAATTTACGCAGTGCCTCGTGTCGGTTTCGGTAAATCCTTCCCCTACAAAAACATGCCCCAGATGGGCGCCGCACCTTGCGCACTGGATTTCTGTCCTCAGCCCGTCGGGATCGGGCAATCTCTTGACTGCGCCCTTAATCTCCTGGTCAAATGCAGGCCATCCGCAGTGAGCATCGAACTTTCGCTCAGATTTGTAGAGCGGCTGACCGCATCTCCTGCAGACATACGTGCCTTTCTCATAGAAATTATCGTACTCGCCGGTGAATGGCATCTCCGTGCCCCTGCCAACAATTACCCTTTCTTCCTCTTTTGTGAGCTTGTTGAGTTTCATTTTGCTGCCTAGCAGATGTCGCGTTAGCCCCTTTAATATTATCTATAGCATATTATAAATGACGCGATTAGATGGACCTTGGCCTGCTTTACTATTTTGCGCTAGCATTCGTGCTGGGGATAGTGCACGGCATAACGCCAGACGAGCACACCTGGCCGATAACCTTTAGCTATTCCATCGGAACATTCAACAAAAAAGGGGGCGCAAAGGCAGGATTGGTTTTTTCCGCAGGCTTCACTGCGCAAAGAGCCCTGCTTGGGGTTTTGGCATTTAGCGCTCTTGCCTCTTTTTTCACCAGCATATACACAGATTCGGTTGTCTTCTTTGTCGTAGGCATTGTGATGAGCGCTTCTGGATTCTACATCCTTAGGAAGAACATCTACATAGACTTCCATGCGATTGCGGAATATATCGACTCGTTCATTCACCTATTCATGAGAAGGCATCAGCACAAGCACACAGAGCAGCACCAATACTACAAGGAGGAGGGGCTGCATTCTCACGATATCTTCACAGACCATCCAATGCTTGAACCCAGAAAGGTGCCGCTGGGGCTTGCTGCACTGCACGGCGCAATCGCAGGCTTTGGGTTCGGTGCAATTGACCTGCTTATCTACACCTCTGTTGTGCCGAAAATGCCAAGCATATGGTTTGCATGGATTCCGGGGTTCCTCTTTGGAATTGGGACTCTTGTGATGCAGGTGATTTTGGGGGCTGCAATCGGCAGCTGGCTGCAGAGCAGGAAGTACAATGAAAAACAGATAACATTCATCTCAAGGCGCACTGCCGGCAGAACGCTTGGATACGGCGGACTTATCTTCGCATTTGTCGGCGTGCTGATATTCTTTGTGCCGCAGATCGGGAGCTTTGCGGTTTCGACAGGCATAAACGTGCCGAACCTTAACCAATTCGACATCGGCATTGCGATAGTCGCCGCAGTTTTGGTGATAACAGCGATATCATACAGGATTGCAGTCAGAGAGACGCGCAATCTCAAGTGAATTCAGAGATAGTTGACAAGGAACGCTATTACAAAGCCCAAGAGTATGCCGGAATATGTCAGCCAAGTTATCCGGTCTATTTTCTCATCCCCTGCAGTCGCGCCCTTGTGTATGTTGACGTGGAATAGCACGAGGATCACATAGAGTATCGCTGCGCTTGCAAGGGCGTCGAAGAAAACTATGAATGCGGATGAGTAGAAGGAGAGCCCTATCAGGGTGCCGATAACAGTCGGCGCGCCGCCGATTATGAAAGCGCCAGCAACAA
>JAGWHG010000016.1:0-8699 GCA_028866975.1 Microcaldota archaeon
TCGGCGCGCCCTTTAAGAAGTTGAAGACAACGATGTACTCCTCGAACCCCGCCTCCGGGATCTCCTCGAGCGCCTCGTCTAGTATCTCCTTTTTGGTTCGCATCCTGCTGAGCTTTATGAACTCGTATCTCCAGATCTTGCTGATGTTTATCTCCGGGACGAATCGCAGGTCGTACTCCTTGACCGTCTCCAAAAAGAGGTGGTATGCGCTGGGCTTTGTTATGCCGAGGCTCTTTCCGAGGTCGCCTATGCTCATCCTGCCGTTCACGCTAAGCAGCTTGAGCATCCTAGCCTTGAGCTCCTCGCGCTTTCCCTGCTCTATCATCCTGGGCATTGGAGAGAACCGATAACTCTTCCCACCTGATATTTAAAAAGCTTTAGCCGCTCTAAATCAACATTACCGCCTCTCTTAGTCCTTTGAAATCCGGATCCCCAGTGAGAACCTTTGCCCCAAGCTTCTTGGCTGTGTGCAGAACAAAGGCGTCACCAAGGCTAAAGTTGGGCCTGAGCTTTTTTGTGCTTGAATGGAGCATCCCCGCTTCCTTTGCATCTGCCGCATCCACCGAGACTACGGCAGATTTTGAAATAATTGCCTTAAACGCCTCATCAACATCAAGGCCCTCCCTATCAAACTTCGAAGTTACTTCCGATACGGTAAAGGAACTGGTGAAAAGCTCCCCTGCATCCATATGCCTTTTGGCGATGTCCCCGTATCTGCTGCCCCGAAAATATTCTATCCATGCCCAGGAGTCAACAACATATCTAGTGCTCATCTAATTCCTCTCCCTTTCTAAATGGCTTTAGCCCTTTGAATGCACCGAACCAGTCCTTCCTCAGCTTTTCCACCTTTATCCTCACTGCCTCACCAGCAACGATCCTCTCTTCGTCCACTATCTCCTTTGGTATTCGCACAACGAGGGAACCTCCAAGCTTTCTGGCCCGCACAACCGTTTCCTCCATAATGCTAATCCGTCATTCAGATATATAAATTTAACTAATAAATTTAATTTAATTAATTTTTAAGATAATATTATCTTGCCTCCCGACGCCCTCCCAAATCCTCACATCCATCGTTATGGGTATTATATATTAGTATTTAAATAACTATCTGAATATAAATATGTATAGTAAAGTAAAAGGTAGTAGGATGCGAGATAGGAGGATAACCGCGGGAGTTTTGAAGCTGCTAGGCAAAAGCTACATAAAATTGCTGCCCATAGCGGCCGTTTTGATGTTTAGGGAACTGAGCGCTGCAAGCGTTCTTTCGCTGGACATAATAACAACGCTCAGCTCGGTCCAGCAGATACTTAGCCAGGTCGGACCGCTGCTAAGCGCAGTGCTGTTCATAGTGGCTGGCATCTTCTATGCCGTTGGCCAGCTATTGCCGCCTGACAAGAAGGCGAATTTCCACACGACCTCTGTCAACATAGTCATCGGCGCGATAGTCGTCGCGGTGCTGTCGGTCGCGGCAAATGGCCTCTCGCTCGCATCGACAAGCCTGCTCTCAAACATTACCGCCAACTCACTCAAGTGAAGCAATGCAGTTCGATGCGCTGCCACTTGGCCAGTTTGGTTTTGGCATAGCCGTGGCTGTCATCGCGATAATGCTCTCGATCGGCGGCATAGTTCTCGGCCTTGGCTACGCGCTGGATGACAAAAGGCTCAAGGAATTCGGAAAAAGCGAGATATACCAATCCATCATCAACGGCGCACTGGTCGGAGCATTCCTTGCGCTGTTTGCGGGAGGCGGCATAATGACGTCGCTGATAAACTCGATAGCATCAGGCAGCAATCTAACTTATAGCTGTCCGGCATACATGGATTCAAACGCCGCGCTCTGCTTTTCCTATGGCTATCTCATGGGCCTGCAGGGCTATGCGGTAGCCGGCACGCAGTACAGCTCTCTGTTCGTGACTGTTTCGGGTTTGCTGGTCGCACTGCTGGGCCTTAGCACAATCCTGGGCGCAATCGCTGCGATAAACGTAAATTTGCTGTTGGTGTCAGTATCGTTCTCGTCGATACTCTCGCCAATCATTGGCGAATTGCAGTATGTTGCAAAGATTGTCACTGCGCTGCTGCTTGGAATAACGGTTCAGGGAGCTCTGCTCTCTTTCATAGCCATAGCAGCCGTCACAGCGATCTTGCCGATAGGGCTGATACTGAGATCATTCTACCCCACAAGGAAGCTGGGAGGCTTTTTCATAGCAATGGCAATAGGCACTTACGTCGTTCTCCCACTATCATACGTCTTCAACGCGACGCTAATCAACAGCTACAGCGACCTCAATTCCACGAACCTTGACCAAATCAGCAGCAGTGCAACTTCGATAGGGGGCCAGCTCACAGGCGCGACATCGGCAAACCAGATCAACGGCATCTTCCCCTCGATATCCGGTGCGCTGCAATCGGTCGTAGGGCAGCTAGACCAGGCGCTCAGCGGCATCATGCTTGGCGTTTCAAAGCTCATAATGCAGGTCTTCATACTCCCTGCATTCAGCCTGATAATAACTGCGATATCGGTGCGCGAGCTTTCAGAGCTCTTGGGCTCCGAGGCGTTCTTTGGCAAATTCGATGTTTTGTAGTGATGGCATGGACCCCATAAGCGCAATAATGAAGCATTCAGTCAAGCTACTGTACGGAATCTTTGCATCACTTCTCCTAGCATCGATCCTGCTGCTCAGCCCGATTGCAATAGCAGCCTGCTCGATATCGCTGCTTGCGGCATTTGCCTACTCCAAGTCTTATCACATAATAAATCCGATCCTGGCCAAAAAGCACGGGATAGTGCTTCTCTGCGCTGGCTATGCGCTCAGCGAGAACGCAAAGGTCGCAGTGAAAGAAAACGATGGTGCGTATTCAGCAGTGTGCGTGGCATTCCTCTCGCCCAATGCAAGGGTGCAGCACGGCGAGGAGAAGTTCGAGGAGATATTGGCAAAGTGCAGATTTCCCTTCGAGTTCAGCATAAGCGTTGTCGAGAGGGACACAAAGAAGATATTCGAGGACCTGCAGACCAAAAGAAGGATCAAGGAGATAGAGATATCGCGCACGAGCCTATCAAAGCAAGATACCCTCAGCAGGCTGAAAAGGGAACTTGCGATAATAGAGGCCGATTTGTCCTCGCTTGCATCCGGAAGGAAGCCCACTGAGGTCACACTCAAGCTCAAGAGCGCAGCCATGGGGGCCAGCGAGAGCCAGGCGGCAAACGCATCGTTCTCGCAATTAGAGCAGCTCTGCAGCATCTTCTCTGCAGTTTACGGCCTTTCGTGGAATATCGCAACTGGCGAGGAGCTGCTTGCAAGCATAGGTGGTTGAATGGAAGGCAAGGTCGTATCGTCTGCAGAGATTTCAAGGCTTGCGCACCTGCACTTCTCCGAAGAGCAGGCCGTAAGGGGCAGCGGCTCACTGTTGTACATCGGAAATGCCAAGGAGAGCGCAGCGCCGTTCTTCTTGGACTGCGCAGATGCCATGAATCCCCACATCTTCATCTTCGGGATGAGCGGCAGCGGCAAGAGCTATCTGACAAAGAGCTTGGTTGTGCGCATGTCCGTGCTGGCAGAATACAGCGTACTGCTGCTCGATTTCACAGGCGAGTATCGGGAGTATGTCTCTGCTATCTTTTGCGAGGAAGTCGCCGCAAGCCTTGCAGGCAACACAATTTCGCCAGGCAAAGTAAGCTATGTCGACCTCTCAAAGTTTACAGAGGCTGCGAAGATATCAAGTGCAAGGGAGATTCTGGCAAGGATAACGCAGCGAATGAGGAGTGCCGGCACATCTGAGAAGTTTCGCACGTTCATTGTGCTTGACGAGGCGTGGAAACTCCTGCTTAGCGACGATTCGCTGAGCATACTGATAAGGGAGGGCAGGAAGTATGGCGTAGGACTGCTGCTTGCATCGCAGATAATCGGGGATGTCGACGAAAGCTTGCTGTCCAACATCGCGACGGTATTTGCCTTTCGGGTCCAAGACGCGCCAAGCATAGACAAGATGGCGCGCTGCTACGAGCTCGGTAGCGATAAAGTTTCTGCTGTTCAGAACCTGGACCAGGGAAGCTGCCTTGTTGTGCAGCTACACAAAGACAAACGCAGGAGCTCATTCTTCATTGATCGGGTCGTGGGCGTAGGGATTCCGAAACAGTTCGCGCTGAAATATGGTGGTTTGATTAGGATTGAGATCGAAGAGAAGAAGTTTTCCGGGTTCCTAAAAAAGCTCGGATTGGATGGAGCGCAGGCAACTGCCATCAAGGCGCTGTTCACCGACGGCTATTCCACAGAGCTATCGAAACTGATGCTCGAGCTTGTGCAAATGGTAAACGATCGTAACAAGATACTGGCCGGCATGCGCGGAATGGGTCTTGGCGACAAAGAAATTGCAGAAGCGTTCGCAGAAGCTGTATCACAAGAAGAATTTGGGGCCGATTCGAATGGGTACCAAAACAAAATATTATAGAAGCCTATATATACCTATAGCTCGTTATAGTAATCATGGAAACGACGACGATACAGATAAAAAAATCGGTGAAAAAAAGGCTTGATGAGTTGAGGGCATATCCTAAAGAATCAATGGACTCGGTGATAGAGAGGCTTACAAAAATGGCGATAGACGAAGAGCCACTTTCAAAAGAAGAACTTAAAGACATTGAAAAGTCTCTAGAGGACATAAAGAAAGGCAAAGTCTATTCACTCTCCGAGGTAAAGAAGGAGCTAGGGATTAAATGAGCTATGCGGTTGAATTGTCAGAAACCGCAAAGGGTAATTTAAGACACATAGAGCAGCAGTCTGCTAAAAGAATAACTGATAAGATAGAGCGGATACGGAACAATCCATTCGATTACGTCAAGCGCTTGAGGGGTGTGCCTTTTTACAGTCTTAGAGTTGGAGATTATAGAGTAATAATGGACATAAGGAAAGGCATCATGCTCATATTTGTTGTAAGAATAGGCCACAGAAAAGAAGTCTACGAAGAGCTGTAGATTATTTCCTTAGCTTCTTTTCTATCTCGACAAGCAGGTCAATTATGAATCCAGCGATTATCGCAAGGATTCCAACGATGACAAGCACGAATGCAATCAAGGCCCTTCCTATCAGCGTGAACACTCCTGTCGCAAGGTAGCTGTAAAGGACGTAAATGCCCAGCAGAGCGCCTATGACTATCAGCACTGCTCCAATCCCTCCAAACACCAGTAGCGGGTTGTAATCCCTTGCCATTCTTATCATATGCGATGCCACGTTGAATCCGTAGAACAGCTTTGAGCTAGTAAGCTTTGACAGCCCCTGTTCCCTCGGATAGTAGCTTATTGGCACCTCAACTATTTTATAGCCCCTGTTGGCGAGCTCGATCGCAAAGAAGGCAATGCCTGCCCTATAAGGCGCGGTGTTTCGCATGCTGTCAAACGCCGATCTTCTCATTACGAACAGCCCCGTTAAGACGTCCTTTATCTTGTTTTTGTACACGATGCTGTATATCTTCGATAGCGCTGTGTTGCCGAACCTGATGTAGGACTGCATCGAGCCCTTGTGGAGCTTTCCGAACCTATTTCCCAAGACCAGGTCCGCCCTGCCCTGCTCGACTAGCTTTATCCCAGAGTAAATGCCCTCCATGCCGTGCGTCCCATCCGCATCGGTGCTGACAAGTATGTTTCCGTGCGCCGCGCGCAGCCCCTGCATGAGCGCGTTTTCCACCCCCTTGTCCTTCTGCCGTAGAACCGTGACCCCTGTTGCCCTCACGCGATTGTAGTACTTGTCGCTGCTCTTGTCGACCACAATTATCTCAACCGACCTCCCCAGCTTTCTGCGCAGCTCTGCTATTATGCCAAAGAGCGATTCCTCCTCTATGGTTGGTATGACCACGCTTATTCTAGGGGCCATTTTATCAAGCAGAATTAGGCTGTGCAAGATTTATAAGGCATCTGCGGCAAGCCTTTCGTAGAGCCCTATCCCCTTTTCGGCAGAAAACCTCTCGAGTATCTCCCTGCGGTTTGCGTCCTTCCTATAGAGGACTGATTTCTTGTTTTTGAGCAGCATTCCCAGCGAGCCGCCCAGATCCTTCTCATCTATTGCATGGCAATACCTCCTGATCTCGCTTGGCAGCGAGGTGCTCTTTGTTATTATCACAGGGGTCCCCAGCGCCAGCGCTTCAACGCTGACTATCGACATGCCCTCCCTAGCCGAGAACATAAGCAGTGCGCGCGACTCAGATACCTCTCGCATCAGCCTATTTGGCGCTATCGTCTCGACGAATTTTATCCTGCCAGATGCGCCCAGCTTCTTTGCAAGCACAGAAAGCTTTTGCTTTTCAGGGCCCGATCCTACAACTGTAAGCTTTGCGCTTGTTCCTGCAACTGCTCTAATCGCAATATCTATCCTCTTCTCCGGAACGAGCCTTCCTATCGCTATGAACTTGTCGGATTTTCCTGGCTTGCGGCCCTTGCTGAGTGCTGACATCTCCGCTTTTGAGATTGCCGCAGGGAAGAGCGTTATGTTGCTCTCTGGCGCGTTGAGCACATCTATTAGGCCCTGCTTAGTTGCGCTAGACACTGCGAACTTGCGCTTAGATGCAACTGCGCTTAGCTTTTCGGTAACGTATCCGAGCAGGCCTACTCCCGGAAGGTATTTCTGCCAGTATGCGCGGTCCCAAACTTCGTGCCACGTGACGATAAACTTGGCGCCAGTAAGGTGCGCGTATGCGGCAACCTTCGGTATGTGCAAAAACGGGAAGGAATCCGTGTCAATGACGTCGAATTTGTAGTTCCAGAGCTTGAGATCAAGCAGTGCTGCGAACTTGAGTGGCCATCGGATGTTTCTCCTGCCGTTCTTGTACATTTCGCCCGCAGGTATTGCCTTGCCGACGCAGTGGTAATGGATTCCTTTGTATGCGAACTCCATGCCTGGCATGCCCTCCCGAAACATCGTGAAGATGTGCACTTCGTGGCCAGCGCCTTTCAGAGCCTGAGCTATCAGAAACCTGCGCTTCTCCATGCCTCCCCTAAACCATGGGTATGCCGCGTCAGCAACGAAACCGATTCGCATCTAAACTAATACTTCTCTCAAAAGCTGGTTTTATACCTTCGCCTAAAACCATTCAATTTAAAAAAAATTCAAATTTCTCCGGAACCTATAAAGGTCCTATCAGAAGTTAATGATAGGTAGGATAATGCATCGCAAAATTGATTTATACGGCTTAGGTATCAGACTCTTTAAAACTGGCAATCGTTTTCATGTTAAGGGATCGCATCACAAAGTTAAGCAGCCAAATTTAAACAATGAGTTTTCATTATTTCTAGGCCTCCTGTGGGGCGATGGCTGTATAGGTAATAAAGCAAATGCTAAAAGATCTGGTGACTGGCGAATTTCCTTCGTGGAAGACGATGAAGTACTAAAATATGAGGTGATCTCATTAATAGAAAGAGTATTCGGAATAAAAGCAACTATATTTTACCGTCCCGGACATTATGAGATCCATTTTAGTAGTAGAATCGTGTATGAAATTTTAAACAAAACGTTCCACTTCCCAGACGGTGAGAAAAAAGATAAACTATACATTCCAAAACAAATTCTAGGAAACAAAAATTTAACGAAAATGTTTCTTTGTGGTTTATTTTCAACAGATGGTGCCATAACCTTCACACATAATTACCCTAGAATAAGTGTCTCTTCGGCAAGTTATGAATTTATCAACGAAGTTAATCACGCCTTAAAAAATCTTAATTTTAATCCGCACCTAAGCACTTATAATAGAAAAATCGGAAATCAGCTTTATACTATTAGATTGAATGGCCTAAAACAAGCCACTTTGTTCTACGAAGAAGTGAATTTTATTGGGGAAAAAGCATATAGATTAAAGAATCTAGTAAAATACAATATTATGCAGCCCCTTCTTCTAGCTGGCCAAGGAAAGCGGGCTTTGGACCCGCGAACATCGGTTCGAATCCGATAGGGGCTATTCTGATGCCTTTAGAGGAACGAGGACATGGCGACAATCCCGATAGACTGGTATTACTTAGTTGCACTCTCCGCAGTTCTCAATGCCACAGTCTCTATAATACAGAAGAGGGCGCTGAAAAGGGAGCATGCGACGCAGTACAGCCTTGCATCGTCGTCCCTTCTCGCCGTAGCCTCGCTTGCTTTTCTGCCGTTTGCAAACCTCAATATAACTCTGCTGCAGCTCCTTCTTGCAATATCTTTCGGCATACTGGGCTCTGTGACGCTGCTGATTGGCACAAAAGTTGCAAGGCACGGTAACATCTCGTCGGTGACTCCTCTCACCAACGTCCTGCCGGTTCTCTTCACTGCGGTGCTGGCATATGTCTTTTTGTCCGAGCAGCTCTCGCTTCTGCAGGGCATGTGCATAATAGGCATAGCGGCGGTGACCTATGTGCTCCTTTTCAGGAGAAGCGCAAATCCGATGAAAAAGGATTTCGACAGCGGCAAGTACAAGTCGATGCTTGTGGCAAATGCAATCATCGGCGCAATCGGCGGCATAATTGCCAAGTACCTTCTTGTGGACATAAACGTCTTCACCTTCCTCATAATAACGCAGATTACTGTCCCAATATTCCTCGGATTGTTCAACAAGGTGAAATACAAGGGCAAGAAGGGGCCGATTGAGACCCTAAGCGCATACAAAGGCACCTTTGCAGTGCTGATCATACTCATAATGGCGCTGAGGATACTGAACTATTTCGCGCTGACAGTAGTGCCCGT
>JAGWHG010000016.1:8709-13670 GCA_028866975.1 Microcaldota archaeon
CATAATGCTCACCGTGCCTGTCGGTGGCTTGCTCTTCAGCGAGGGCAATCTGAAGCGGAAGATACTGCTGAGCGCGGCAATCTTGGTATTGGTAACGCTGCTAATCACTGCAGGATAGGGGGACTAGTCTCCATTGCTTCTCCACAGATATATCGATGCGAGCGTGCCATAGGGTCCCCACTTACTCGATATCTGCGCAAGCTTCTTTTTATTGGGAACACTTCTCAATCCATAGATCCTCTGCACCGCCTTCCTAAGGCCAAGATCGTCCATCGGAAATACATCCGCCCTGCCGAGGCTGAACATCAGAAACATCTCCGCAGTCCACCTGCCTATGCCCTTCACCTCGTCGAGCTCCTCTATGATTAGATTGTCTGGCATGTTCTGGAATTTCCTAAGCTCGAGCCTCCCATCCTCTATGCGCTCGCAGAGGTCCTTGATATATGAGAACTTCTGCGGCGATATTCCGGCAGACATTATCCTCCTCTTGTTGGTACGCAGGTACTGCCCAGGGCTTGGCAGCCTGCCATTGTAGAGCTTTTTGAGCCGCCTGAGTATGGAGCTTGCCGCGGCCCAAGATATCTGCTGCGAAACGATTGATACGATCAGAGAGCCGTAGTAATCCCGAGTAATCTCAAGCTTTGGGTATCCGACCTTCTTTATTATCGGCGCAAGCCTCGGATCGCGCCTGCTTAGGTATGCCGCGCCCCTCACCCATACCTTCCTGTCGTGTATGGAATCGAATCTTGCCTCCACACTCAAATTTTCGGAAAAAGAGATATTTAATCATGACGTTCTCTATTAATAGCGTGCGTCAATGCCTGATGTCTCTTTGAATAGGTCCCTTAGGCTCGGAGTGCACAACCTTACCGACCTCTGCCCGCAGATAGGCAAATTCAGTGTGATGAGGCAGATATTTGGCAGCGGCTACAAGAAAGCAGTGGCATCGCAGAAGGTGAGGGTATCGAGGGCGAAGATGTACGCGTTCATAGATGATAAGAAGGGCACGATCGTGATAAGCTCTAATTACCTCAAATCGGGCAACCAAAAGCACATATTGCTTGATCTGATCCACGAGATGGTGCACATTAGGCAGTGGAGGGAGGGCAAGGACCTCTTTGACAAGAAGTTCAAATATGTTGATAGGCCAACGGAGATAGAGGCTTACCGCATTGCAGCAAAGGAGGCCAAAAGGATGGGCCTTGGCGGCCGCGAGCTTGAAAAATACCTAAAAGTCGACTGGGTGAGCAAGGCCGATTCCGATAGGCTGCTAAACAAACTGGGAGTAAAATGATATTCGATTGGTACTGGCTGGTCGTTGCATCCGCAATACTTATGACGATAGCCACGCTTGTCGAGAAGGCGGCGCTCAAAGCAGAGCACGCAACGCAGTTCAGCGCGGCGTTCTCATGGATAATAGCAATCGTCTCGCTGGCCTTCTTGCCCTGGGCGTCTTTTGACATCTCCTCTTTCCAATGGCTCTTGCTGATAGTTGGCAGCATACTGTGGTCTGCAAACTATCTCATAACCGCAAGGATCTACAAGCACGGCAGCGTCTCGATCGCAACATCAGTGTCCAGCGCCGTGCCGCTGATGATAATAGTGATACTTGCATACTTCTTCCTCTCCGAATACCTCAGCACAATCCAGTACCTTGCCATAATCGGCATAATTGCGGCCACATACCTTGCCCTGTTTAGGAAGGGCAAGAGCATGCTTGCCGACTTTGACAAGGACAAGTATCGCTACCTTATGGTAGTCAACTCCGTGCTGGCTGCAGTCTCTACGATAATAGGCAAGTACCAGCTGGTCAACATAAACATATTCGCCTATCTATTAATCACCCAGCTCCTCATGGCAGGGGAATTTGCGATCTTCATATCAGCTAAGTATGGGGGATTAAAGGAGATAGGGCAGACGGCAAGGAAGTATGCCGTGCCGCTGGTTGCGGTGGTGGCGCTCACGATAGGCTATAGGCTCACCTATTACTCCGCCCTTGCGCAGATCGCAGTCCCAATAAGCATCGCAGCGCCGCTTAGGAGCACCATCTTCACCGTGCTTACGGTCGTGGCGGGGGGCATGCTCTTTAGGGAGCAGGGGATGAAGTGGAAGATAATGCTCAGCGTAGTCATGGTCGCCCTCGCCTTCATCCTCACAATGTAGATAGTATTTAAGGATAGGGCGCCAAATCCCATCTAGATGATGATACGAGGTATTTCTGATCAGTGATGAAATTTACGCATCTGAAAAACAAAATCCCCTAGGCACGGGGAAATTGACCCCCTTTTTATAGGCTCAAAGAGGCTTCGTCAAGCGTCAAACTCGATTAGTGGAACGGCAATAGCTTTAAAAGGCTAACTATCCCAGTTAGGGCAGTGATGCAATGGCAAAAGGAGGAACCAATGCAGGAGTGTCAGTACTCGTCCTGATCGGCAGCTTGCTATATCTGTATGTAGCATACGCCGGCTGGAACGCTGTTGGCGGATACCAATGGTCGGCAGGAAATGCCGTAATTGGCGCAGCAGCAGTAGTACTGTGGGCAGTGGCTCTGCTGGCTTCAATCGGCTTGCTTTTCGGCAGCCTTGGAAGCTTTGCGTGGGGCTGGATGGAGGAATCCGTCAAGATGGCCATGAAGGGTGGTCAGATGGGCGGTGTAGCTCTGTTGGTAGTCTCAGTCGCACTTGGCGCAATGGCCTGGCAGACATGGGCGGGAATAGTGGTTGTAGGATTCATCCTCAACTGGCTAGGAGTCGCCATGGCTTGGGGCAAGAAGTAAGCCTAAGTGTGATTCAACTAACCTGTTAACCTTTCTTTTATTTTTACTTTCTTTTCCTGTTGTCCTTCTTTAGGAGGAGCCTGTGCGCTGCTTAGTGTTTAGGACGCTGTGCTGTTGTAGATTATCCTAAAGATCTTGCTGTCCTTGTTGATGTAGGCCAGCTGGAGGTGCGCTACGCTGTTGTTCCAAGAGCACGACTGCGCGCCGCACAAAAATATCAGCTTGAACATGTTGCTGCTTGCAAGGCCGATGTTTGCCATGTAAGCAGCTGTGACATTCACATAGGCGCCTGGCTTTGGAACCGATGAGTACTGCACGACCATCGTCTGATTATTGGTCTGCGCATAGGCGGTCTGCTGGAAGATCTGGTAGTTGGCGTTGTCTTGGTTGTAGAGCACCACGTACTTGAACGGCGACTTTCCTCCGCCGCTAGTTGATGTAATGTAAGCGTTTATCGCCTGGCTGTTGTTTAGGTTCTGAAGCACAAGTATCGCCTGGAAGCCCTGCTGGGTGTTTGTGAACGTAAATGACTCGGTGCTGCTGTTGAAGTGCTCTGCAAAGCTGTCAAACACATTGTACGCGTAGAGCTGAGGTATTGCCGCATTTAGCTGCGCAAGCTGCTGCGGA
Organism: Microcaldota archaeon; assembly: GCA_028866975.1. Taxonomy (GTDB): domain Archaea; phylum Micrarchaeota; class Micrarchaeia; order Micrarchaeales; family CABMGC01; genus JAGWGI01. The sequence continues at coordinate 12,113 of JAGWHG010000016.1, forward strand.
TTTAGTGCAGCTACGCTGTTGACCCCGAATGCGCCTCTTGCAAGCTGCGTTATTATCGACTGGTTATAAGACGTTGCGTTGAAGACGGTCTCGGTGTAAATCCCGCTGGTCTCAAGAAGCCAGGTGTATCTTACGAGCAGGTAGTTTGGCCTGCCGTTTATGCTGCTTGTCAGGAACTGGCCGTCCTTTGTTGTGTTGAAGAGCCAGGCAGCAAAAGGCCCTGCCTTGCTCTTGTTTTGCGATCCTACGCTGTCTGTCACGCTTGTCCTATTTCCAATGCCCTCTACCACAGATCCGTCAGGCCAGAGCGTCAAAAACACGGAGTTTGGCGATGTGTTGTTGTGCACCCACCCCATCGCCGATATGAAGTTAGGGTTTATGTTGTCTGCCTGTATAAGCGATGCGGTGTAGCCGGCGTCTATGTACATTATGTAGCCTATGATGGCGACAAGCAGTATGACTCCTAAAAAGAAGCTGAACTTGTTGAAGTTCTTGAGCCACAAAAGTACCCAGTACATCGTATAGGCGGTGAATATTGCAAGGGGTATCGAGAGAAGGGAGTTGAACCTTACCGCATGCATCTGAAGGTATGCGGTTACCGCATAGTATGCGACGAAGACGAGCAGCGCCTCGTTCATCTTGAACCTTACGACTGCCCTCCCGCCGAGGAACTTGCTGCCATCCACGCCCTCGAACTCCATGAAGAAGTACATCGCAATGAGCGCCATCGCCAGCACCCAAAACGAGGTGACGAACTGGGGATAGTAGGTCGAGATGTACATTATGAAGTTCATCGGCGCCATGAACAGCGTCGCGCCGAAGCTGGCGAAGAGGAACTGCGCAGTCGGTGCCTGCAGCTCCTCGATCGATGCTGCGAACGCTATGTTGGTCTGGAACCCAGATGCTACGAATATGGAATAGACGATCTGCGGCGCTAGGAAGTATATGAACAGCACCGCGGCAAGGGTGAATGCTGCGAACGTCATCAGCCTCCTGCCGATGGTCGATACGTATATCGAGAACCGCTCCCTGTTCTTTATCAGGTATCTTGCCAGCTCGTTCCCTGCGACCAGCATCAGGAAGAGCACTATGAAGTATACGCCTGTGAAAGCCTCGTTCTGCCCTCCTATCCATCCTAGGACGTTGTATATGTTGACTAGGACATACCAGATGAGCAGCGCAAGCATTAGGTATCGCGATTTGTCTAGTATGTCAAGTTTTTCTGTTAAGAATGCATAGAGCATTATGAGTACAAGCGCTAGCACGTATATCGCCGTGCCGAACGACGCGCCATTCCAGACGATATTTGACAAGCTGAGCAGGAACGCGGTGAGCCCGGCATACATGTATATGTCGTTTTTCTTAACGGACTTGAATGTCCGGATCATGAAAAGGAGCGCAAGTATGACGAATATCGTCACGAAGCCGTCACCCCTATAGACGGTCGCGCTCGTCCTTGCCGCATCGCCCATGCTGAGCCCGACAAAGAGCATGCCGAGTATCCCAAACACCTTGTCCTTGTTGAACTCGCGCATCAAAAAGTAGACTCCGATTATGT
>JAGWHG010000017.1:0-2582 GCA_028866975.1 Microcaldota archaeon
TTGGCGGAATATTGCCTTGCAATTCTTTTGCTTGCAATTCTTATCTTTCTGTGCCTCTTGGCAAAGAAGGTCTTGACTTGTCCGATTTTATCCTCGAAGGCTGACTCACGGTCGCCGAAAGCATAATAGTGTATTGTCGATTTTCTCTTGGACATTTCCAGCGCTGCTCCGAGAAACCGATACGCATCGCGCGGCAATGGCATGATTATCCGGTCAGCAAAACCCTTGTATTTGTGTGCGACCTTGCCAACATCGCCTAGCACCGCAGTGGCGTTGTGCAGGTGGTTGAGGGAAATGTTTTGCTTCATATAGCTGTACGCGCTCCTGTTCAGCTCTATCCCGACGACGTTTGCGTCCTTGTGCATCTTTGCGATCTCGATCGCAAACGGCCCCATTCCCGCAAACATGACGACGACATTCTCATTTTTCCCTACAAGCTTTGCAATCCGCAGCCTATCGTAGGCAAGGCGGGAGGAGAAGAATGTCTTTCGTATGTCGAATTTGAATTCGGCGCCGTTCTCCTTGTAATGCGCGACGAAATTTCTCTTCCCCATGATATGGAGATATTTCCTCGTCCTATATTTTCCGCTTACCGCGCCGCCCTTGCTTATCACGGTTTCAACATTTTTGTTAGTTGACATCACTGCCTTTGCAATGTCCTTGGCAGCCTTTCCCTTTGCGTCTATCACCGCAATATTGCCTATCAGGTCATAGCTCTTGGTGACATCATCGTACTTTGCGCCGAGGCTTTGGTGCAGGAGCTGGCGGTATGCGCCCTTCTCTCCTGCGGGCTCGAAATCTCTTTTTTCGATGGTGCCATCGAACAGCTTTGCTGCAGATTTGGCGATTTTGTCATCGGCATTCTGCACTATAGGTAGGTATATAAATGAGTTAGCGCCATATATTCTGTGTTTAGTGCTTAGCAGAGCGAGCCCCTCAAGGTATTGTCTTGCCTTCTCGGCTTTGCTTTTTTTGACTTTCAAGGAAAGCATGCTAAGATAGGGACATTCAAAATATTTAAGTGTGATGAATTGTATTTCGTCGTAAGAGTCACATCGAGCCAGGAGAAGATCACGGCAGACATACTCGAGTACAAGGTATCGAAGTCGAGCCTTCCGATCAATTCTGTTGTCCTTGTAGAGGGGATGCGCGGCTACCTCATAATAGAGGCTGAGAACGAAGTCGCAGTCAGAGAACTTATAATGAACGAGCCCCACGTGAAGGGAATGCTCCCAAAGCCGCTGAGCGAAGAGGAGCTCAACCGCATGCTCGAAGTAAAGAAGAACGTGGTAGAGATCGGCCTTGGCGACATTGTAGAGTTCATGTCGGGACCATTCAAGGGCTATAAGGCAAAGGTAATTAAGGTTGATTCGACAAAAGATGAAATAACTGTAGAGCTGATGGATGTTGCGGTTCCTATACCTGTGACAACCAAGTCGAACATAGCAAGGGTCGTTCAGAAAGCTGAAGCAGGTGCATAAAAATGGCAGACGTAGTTATCAATGGATTAATCGAGGGCGGAAAGGCAACTGGCGGTCCGCCTTTTGGGCCAGCTCTTGGTCCTCTCGGGGTCAATGTCACAAACATAATAAACGAGATCAACGCCAAGACCAAGGCGTTCGAAGGGATGAAGATTGCAGTCAAGGTCGTAGTCAATCCTTCCACCAAGGAATTCACGGTCGAGGTAGGGTCTCCGTCCACAAGCGCGCTCATCCTAAAGGAGCTTGGAATCGCAAAGGGTGCAAAGACCAAGGACGAGGTAGTCGGCAACATAACGATTGAGCAGCTAAAGAAGATCGCCAAGGCAAAGGATGCTTCTCTGTACGGCAACACGCTTTCTGACAAGGTCAAGCAGGTAATAGGAACGTGCAAGTCGCTCAACATAACAGTCGAGGGAGTAAACGCCAAGGAAGCAATGAAGAAGATCGAGAGCGGCGAAATCAAGGTCTGATTTTTCTGCCTGTGGCCATCGTTGGAAATTTATTTGCTAGGCAAATATGTCTTCAGCGTAGCGGCAACTAAAGCCGCCAATGGTATTTAAATCTATCAAACTATTCGATACTAAACAAAGTGGCAATAGGCTTTTATATACCCGAACTGGGTAGAGTGGTAAGTCATATCGCGGCAATATTGTGGAGGACGCTCAGGGCGACAAAGCGATGATTTTCAAGGAGAAAACAATGACCTTCAAAGACTATATAGAAACGTACAGGCAGCAGGTCTACGAAAAGATTTGCGAGTACATTCCGATAAAAGAACCTCAGGAGCACTACAGAATAATGCGCGAATACATAGACAGGCAGGGCAGCTACAGAAGACCAGGGCTTGTATTGCTGACTGGCCAGATGTTCGGCGCAAAGCCAAGGGACTTCATGCTCGTCGCTGCTGCGCAGCAGCTTTCCGAGGACTGGATACTCATGCAGGACGATTCCGAGGACGATTCTGAGATGAGAAGGGGCGGGCCGGCGATACAGAGGATGTATGGTTGGATAAACGCGATAAATGCAAGTGAGATAGGCCACATGGCCATGTGGAAAATGCTCAAGGACTACTTATTGGAAGCTGGACCTGAAAAGGGCGGC
>JAGWHG010000017.1:2592-13655 GCA_028866975.1 Microcaldota archaeon
TGTTTGACAAGTTCAAGGACATGCTCGATTATACTTTGGAAGGTCAGCATATAGAGAACAAGTTCATACACGAAACAAAAGATTTAAGCAAGGCATCAGAGGAACTCTATCTTAGGGTCATAGAAAGCAAGACCTGCTACTATACCGTATATGGCCCTATGCAGCTCGGAGCGATAGCTGCCGGACAATCGGACGATATGCTCAAAATACTTAAGGAAATCGGGACACCTGCAGGAAGGGCTTTCCAGATAGTCGACGACCTGCTTGACATGATTGGGGATGAGACAAAGACAGGGAAGAAAAGGTATGGGGACCTCTACGAAGGAAAAATCACCCTGCCCGTCCTTTACGCTTACAAGAACGCATTGCCTGAGGAAAAGGAGCGACTGAACCAGATATACGCAAAGAAAAGATCGGAGAAAACCCAAGAAGAGATCCAGTTCATAGTAGATCTGATAAACAAGTTCGGCGGAACGGAATACGCAATGAAGCGTGCGAAGGAATACGGTGAAGAAGCCACAGCACTGATCGAGAAATACAAAAAATCGCTGCCAGACAACGAGTACACGCAGACAATGCTTTCAGCCATAGAGCAGCTATACATGAGAGAAAAATAACGGCTAATTTTCTGTGCTGCTTGGGGATAGTAAAAATAAGGTGCACACGACAACACGCTTTCCCGCCCTGATGGGCAGTATTTCATGTCGTGAACGGGCTTAGCTTCCAAGTTCGGAATGGATTTGGGCGTTTCCCCGTCCCTATGGCCGTATGCACTCTATAATAAGCGCTTAAACTTTATAAGCCTTTCTCACGACGAAAATGTCACCGCGACTCCGCCGAGTTTCCTTGCTAGATAGTTGTAGAGCATGAATACCACGATCGCAACAACGAACGTTATTACTGCCGCAACTATGGCTGCTATTATTGCTGTCACTATGCCAAGTGGTCCGGTGGTTGAAAATGTGGCTGCCGATCTCACTACTTGGATTACGAGCTGGAATATCAGTTCTATTGCGAAGTATATCTTTGCCACAGACTTGGGCCTCACTGAAGTTATCACGCCCTTGCTCAAATTGAAGGTTATGCCGCCGATTCTGGGCCTTAGGCGGTTGTAGAGCCAGCCCGCCACTGCAGTTCCGACCAAAGCGATTAGGGGGATTGCGACTACCAGATATATCACAACGATGGCCACCAAGTTCCCGTAGAGGCCAAATAGTTGTGAGGACAGCGGACTTGTGCTTGGAAGCGATGGGACTGCGCCAACTATGCCGCTAATTATGAATGGGGAGAGAACCGAAAAGAAAATCGCCGCTATGATGCCGTAGATTATGCCTGTTACAAGCGATATTTTTGCGTATGAGAGCACGTGGACCGTGTCGATAGTCGTGCTTGCGCCAGATGCATTGAGATTGAGCTTTATTCCGCCAATGTGGTGCGCCGCGAAATTGTAGATGGCAGAGCCTATAAGGCCGGCGAGGAATCCGAGCACTGCTCCGACCACTGCGCCGAAGATAAGCCCTAAAATCAGTCCGGCCCCGAAGCCCAGCCCGCCGCCTAAGCCGAATGCTCCGAAAGCAAATGAAGCCGCTGTCCCTAGGAAGATAAATCCGAATATTGCGCCAAACGCAGAGTATATTCTAGCTACCGACTTTGGATCAATCCTTGAAAGGGTCTGCCATGCCACGCCTATACTTCTACTTATTCATCTAAAAAGGTTTGTTGCAAGCAGATGTCAGAGGGCGCTCTCGCTTATCCTCCTCTTTATGGCCAGGCGCAGATCAGGTATGAGCTTAAGCTTTAGCGAATCTTCTAGGGCAAGCCACTTAAAATCGTCGTGCTCGTCGCTTAGCCTTATGCGGTCTTTGACCTTGGCCTTGTATATCACCAGGATCATGTGGTAGGTGTTGCCCCTCTTTCTCTCAAGAGAGGTGTAAACGTCGACAAGCTTCGGCCTTGTGAGCAGCCTGCTTCCAGTCTCCTCAAAAATCTCCCTTGCAACAGTCTCTTCGGGCTTCTCTCCCCATTCGATCTTTCCACCTGGAAGACACCACTGGCCAGGGCGCCATGGACTCCCTGCAGGTATCTTGAGAAATAGGAATTGCTTCTTGGAATTCTCCGCAAGTGCGCCCATCCATACAAGAGTTATCTGCGCTCCTTTGGGCATTTTCCCACGAACACAATCAGTTGCTTACCTTGAGCTTTTCTATGTTCTTGAGCTCGCTTATCTCTTTCATTGCGATGTAAGTGGCAATTGCGATGTTGTAAATGTCCCTTGTCCTTCCGCGCGAAAAGCTCCAGACGTCCTTGATTCCGGCAGCCTCGAGAACCTCCTTTGCGACTTCCCCTGCGACGACACCGACTCCCCTTGGAGCAGGCTTGAGCAATATTTCTGCGCTTCCGCACTTGCCCCGAACCTTGATCGGCAGGCTGTGCTGGGTTCCGCAGCTGCATTCCCACGATCCGCAGCCGAATGCCACGCTTATCATGTTCTTCTTTGCGTCCTTGATCGCAGAATCAATCGATGGCTTGACCTCCACGTCCTTTCCTGTTCCGACGCCTACGTGCCCGTTCCTATCGCCGACAACGACTGTCGCTCGATACTTTGGCTTTCTGCTGTTCTTGGTCATCCTCTGGACCGATGCGACTTCGAGCACCTTTGTCTCGAGGTTCGGAAATAGCGTGTCGATTATCTCGACCTCCTTTATCGGCTTGCCGCCCTCGAATATCTGCTCTATGCTGACAATCTGCTTGCTCTTGACCATCTCGCCGATCTTGGTCTTTGGGGTCCAGCTCTCCGGATTGAACTTTATCTCCTCTCGGTCCCTTCCCCTTCTATCGTATCGTCTGTCTACCAAAATATCACTTCTTTATTGACTTGATCTTCTCCTTCGCCTCCGCAAACAGCTTTGGTATCGCATCTGGGGTTATCTTTTCCTCTATGTAGCCGCCGAACTGCGCCTTGTACCTCTCCTGCTCATTCTTCTTTAGCTCATCGGAGTATTTAGCGGTTAGCGTCCCGTTGTAGAAGCTCTCATCTATCTCAAAATGCCCCCTCACCTTCATTCCGCCCTCTATGCAGCCCTTTGCGAACACGAATGGTATAGAGTTTGACACAGGCGAGCTGAGGCCGATGTCGAGTATGTGCTCTTTTTTCCTATCGGAATCATTTAGCTTTGATGCGAGCAGCATGCCTGTTAGGTATGCCGTGGCGCGATTGCTCCTGCTTGGCCAGCCGATCTTTTTGAGTTCTGCCGAATCTGCGCTGTAGAGCACCACGTCGCCCTTCTCGTTGTACTTTATTATCTGTCCGATTATCTTGCGGTTGCTCTTTCTGATCACAACCCGCTCCATGTTCCCTTTTACAAGTGCCAGCCTCTTGGCGTAATTAGTCTTGGCTTCTCGCCTTCTCCTGAACTTTAGTTCCTTGATTCTCTTCGGCATGATCTCACTTGTACATCTTGCTTATCTTCTCGTTGATGCGCTTGACCTCCTCTTGGCTTACGCTTATTCCGCGATCCTTCATGTGGAGCAGCATCGACGTCTTATCCTTGAATGCGTTTCCCTTGATGAGCAGATAGAATGTCCTAAACGACTTGCGGTCGAGCTTCTTTTCGTTTCGGAGCTCCTTGAGGAAAATCCTTTGCGACCTTACCTTCTTCTCCCAGCCCAGTCCGATCCTTGCCTTGGCGGTACCCTTCCTCCTTCCCTGTCCGCGCTTTCTTCCTTCCGCCCTCTTCTGACGCAGTATCTTAGATCGCATGCTGACATTGTGCTTTGGCTTGAGCACGATTATGCTCCCGTCCGATATGAGCTTTTTGATGTCCTCACGCGTTATCGCCTTGGCTATCTCTGATTGTGATCCTGGCTTGAACCTTATTGCGCTCCCGCCGCGCTTTGTTACCTGCGAGGCGATCCTCTTTGCGAACTTGAGACTCATTTCTTCACCGCTTCTGTCTTAGGGGCCTCTTCCTTCTTTGCCGGCTCCTTTTTCTGGACCTTCTCATCCTTGATCCTGTTTGCAACCCTTAGCTTTGCCTTGTCGGCAATGCCCTGCATAACTATCCTCTTCCTTGTCGAGATGTTGTGGGCGATCACTGCGACTACGCCATCGACACTTCCCTTTGCAAGATTGTGCATCTCCTTTTCGTTGTGCACCAATACCTCCCTGCTGCCGTCTGCGCGCATGAATCGCACTGATGCGTGGTTCTTATAGCCAACGTGGGGCGTTGCGCCATAGCCGCTCCTTGCAATCCTCTTCTTGTTGTCGGTTCCGCGCTGCTTTCTCCATCTGTCTGGAAGCCTCGACCTGTTCACTGTTCCGAATCCCGGTACGACGAACTTTGGATGCCATTTCTTTCTCTGCACAACCATGATATCACTCCTCTTTCACAAGATACAATCCGTCCTGGAAGACCCTGGTGTCGTGGCCGCATGCATAGCAGCCCTTCCTTAGGTTTGCAATCGTCTGCATGACATCGTATCTGTCAGCGCCCTTGACCTTGACCTCCTGGCCCTTGACCTCGATCTTGGTGTCGCCCTGTATGTTGACCTCTCGCGGCACCCTTTCGCCGAATATGTTCTTTATGAGTATCTTTCTGCCCTTCATCTCAAGCGATATCGGGAAGTGCGCAGAAACTATCTGCAGCTTCTTCTCGACCCCGTTCTGAACGCCGACAACCGCATTGTTTATCACTGTTGTGAAAGCGGTTTCAGCAAGCGTTGCGCTCTTGAGTAGCTTCTTTTCCTTCGATGCCTTGACCTCTATCTTTCCGTCCTTGGCTGTTATCGAGATGAACTTGTCGTTGAAAGTCTTCGTAGTGCTGCCGTTCTTGCCCTTTATCGTTACAGTGTTCCCGCTGACGTGCGCTTCGACGCCGCTTGGAATCTGTATCTCGCTCATTTTCTCACTGCTAATAAACGTATGCCAATAGCCTTCCGCCGATCTTGTGCTCCTTTGCTTCCCTGTTCGTCATTATGCCCTTGGAAGTCGAGAGTATCAAGACCCCGAAGTCCTTGCTCGGGATGAATCGCGCCTCGTACTTTTGGTAGTCCGAGAGGCTTACTGCGAACCTTGGCTTGATTATACCTATGTCGTTGATCTTCCTTGCAAGCATGATCCTCAGCTTCTTGAAGCGCCCTTCCTTTACCTCGTCAAAACCGGTTATGTAGCCGCTTCGCTTCATGACCTCCACAACCGACTTGATAAGCTTGGTGTCGCTTATGACGCATGAGCTGAGCCCTGCGTTCTCGTTGACCTTTATCGTGTTAATCGTGTTTGCAAGTAAATCCATCTTATCAACCTTGTTATGAGAGCTTGTCGAATCCCAAGTTGTGCGCGTTCTCCCTAAAGCACCTCCTGCAGATGTAGAGCTTATAGGACCTTATCACTGCCCTAGACCCTCCGCAGATCCTGCACTTGCGAAGCCCGCGGCCCCTTTGCCTAAGTTCGTATCGCATCTTCATCTCATCATCATTCGTTTGTTACCTTCGCGTTGAAGGCAGTTGTTATGTAATTGATTATCTCGTCCTTGGTGACCTTCTTGTGGTCGTAGCCGCTGATGCTCCTTGCCCTCCTTCGCATCTCGACCCTCTTGCCCTTCCTTGCAAAGTTTGCATTTATGTTCATTCCGAGCATTCCGATTTTTGGGTCGTACTTGACTCCTGTGAAGTCGATGTACTCCTTTATCCCGAAACTGAATGAGTTGTCGTTTATCGATCTTTCCTTGACCACGTTGTTGTTTGCATCCAGCGCCTTTTTGAGCATCTCGGCGGCTGCATCCTTTCGCAATGTCACCATGGCGCCGATTATCTGGCCCCTTCGTATGTTGAGAGACGGGTCCCTCTTCTTTGCGACTGTCGGGACTGCGTTTCGGCCGGTGAGCTTTTGTATGAGCGCCTTGGAATTTTGGAGGAGCTGCTCGTTTGAGCCGATGCCTATGTTTATCACAAGCTTCTCAAGCGTTATGTCCTTCATTGAATTGTCTGCCATATTATGCGCCTATTGCCATCACATTGTCGAGCAACGTCTCAAACGTCCCATTCTCGCCCTCGATCCTAACTGTTGAGTCCCTTGTCGCCGTTCCCTTGACTATCTCTTTTATCTTGCCGACAGCCGGCGCGTGGGCCCCGGATACCACCATGCACTTTGCACCGTGCTCGAGCTTGATCACCTTTGCTATCTTTCTCTCCTCGACTATCACTGAATCGTTTACCTTAACCTCCTTGTCGTAGTGGAAGATGTTGCCGTTGTTGAGCCTTATCATCTGCTTCTTGCCTGAGCCGATGTACTTGCCTACGACTTTTAGCGTCCTTTTGTGGTCCTTCTTCTCGACCTTCTTTGCATCGAATGTCCCGTACCTGCCGATCCCTATTATGTAGCTCTCATCGCTAGGCACTATCTTGATTATGTCCCCAAGGCCGATCGGGTATCTGTAATCCCTCCTTATCTTGCCGTTGACCTCTATCTTGCCGGAAACGATCGACTTTCGTGCCTCTGATGCCGATGCGGCTACGCCTAGCTTCTCGCGGAGGAATGATGCGAGCGTTATGCTAGTTGAAAGCGTGTGCCTTCCGGGCCTTGGCTTTGCTATGAAATTGGAGCTCTTGCGCTCAAGAGCCATGTATATCGGCGAGGCTAGACGCTTCATGTGCCTGCTTCCTCCTTTTCCTCCCATGATATCACTTCGTTGCGGCTTGGGCCTTTGTGGCCTTAAAGCCGTTTATCGTCTCCTGCCTGCGCTTGTCAGACAGATCTAAGTCTGTTAGGTAAACACTTGAGGTGCTGAGCGGAATCATCTTCTCCTTGCCCTTCATGTTCTTCCTGACTATCCCTTCGATTGTAATCCTTCCATTTAGCATGTCGACTTCGGAAACCTTACCGCTCTTTCCCTTCTGCTTTCCTGCCATCACCTTCACCGTGTCTCCCTTGCGCACCGCAAGAGACCTCTTCTTTATGCCAAGCTTTGTTGCCAGCTCCTTGGATATGTGCGCATGCACGAACCTCTGCCTGAAGTGATGGGGCGCTGTGAACCTGAACTTGCGCTGCTTTCTTGCCTTGCTGCTCTGCACGAACATAATATCACACAATCCTGGAGGCAATTCCTCCGACCTTCACGAACCTCTCGACCACTTCCCTTGCCATCGCACCCTTGACTTCGGTGCCGATCGGCAGGTTTTCGTCGTTAATCATGATTCCCGCGTTGTCCTCGAACTTCACTCGCATGTTCCCTGACCTCCTTATCTCGTCGCGCTGCCTGATGACAACGACCCTTACCGGCTTTTTCAGGTATGTTGCGGTTCCCTTCCTCACGCTTGCAGAGATTACGTCACCGACTCCTGCGCCGGCCATCCTTCCGTGCCTTGCGCCCTTGCCGATGATGTGGATCATCCTAAACTCAAGCGCGCCGCTGTTGTCTGCGCACACAAGCACAGCTCCCGGAACGAGCGTCTTAGATATTCTCGATGACAATCCTTTCATGAAAACCAACCTATTCCTTCTTCTTGACTATCGCAGTTATTACAAAGGCCTTTGTCTTGCTGAGCTTGCGCGATTCTGCGATCTTTACGACATCGCCAGCCTTTGCAGATAAGCATTCAGGGTTGTGAGCAGGTATCCTTGACCTCTTTCTGAGATATCGCTCGTACTTGTACATGTATCTTGTGTAATCCCTCTCGACGATTGCAGTCTTCTTCGCCTTATCGCTCACCACCCTTCCGGTGAACTCGGCTCCTCTCGTCTTTAGTCCGCCATGGATTGCGCACTTTGGGTCACTGCATTCCAACTTATCACTTCAACTCTCTTTTCCTGTAGTACTTCATCGATTTCTCGATCCTTTCCTCTGGGCGGAAGTTTACTTCCTCTCCCTTAACGACAAACGAACCGTCCCCCGTGTAGAAACGGAATGTTGCAGTCTTTTTCACAACCTTCTTGGTTCCATGTTTTGTCTCGAGGAAAAACATGTTTTTTGTCTCATCCGCGATTATGCCCTGCGAGCCCGCCTGTTTTTTGTCCAGGCACTTTATCACTTTGGCTTTGAGGCCGATGAGTTCACCAAGAACGATGTTCTTGTTGTCGTAGCGCATAAAGCGCTTTGACACCTGAAGTTTTTATGCCTATGCAAGTATTTAAGCCTTACCGTCTTGTACAAGAACAAAAATATGGGGTAGATATTTATATTCTGAAATGGCAGGGCATTTGGTAAATATGGAACTCGATCTTGGCAAAACCCCTGGTGCAAAATACATAATGCTTAAGTCTCTTGAAACTACAGTATGGGCAGATAGGCTCGCAAAGCCGTTTCAGGAGACGTTGAGAGGGCTGGTGGAAAAGGGCTTAGCCGGGCAGGCTGAAGGCTACATCCCTGGAATTTATACATTGACCAAGAAGGCCGTAGCTCCAAGTGATATAAGCGGAGTCGATTTGCTTGCAACGATAAGAGACAGGCAAGCACTTAGAAATAGGCTGGAGAAGGAAGCTGAGAAGGTAATAAAAGAAAGCGAGCTTGAAATAATGGTGATGTGGCAAAAACTCTTCCCAAATTTTGCACCTAAGATCGAAGGGTTCTCTTTTTGGGACATGGACTCTGGAGCGATGGAATCGCCCTAGGCAGTAGAGGCAGTTATTTTATCACAACCTTGTTCGATACATCAACTATTCTGTCAACGCTGTAGCGTATCGGGTTGCCAAAGCTCGTGTTTATTATCATTGCCCCCCTCTTTATGTCGACTCCTGACACCTTTCCTATGAGCGCGCCTAGCTCGTTGACAACGACCTTGCCCTTCATCCTCTTTGTCCTAATGGCCCTGACCCGCAGGACGTTGGTCCCAGCAGTAATTGTAATTCCTATCGCAATCGCGACAACCGCAAACCCGAGCAGCTCGCCGAAGTATATCTGGCCTATCACCCATGCGACAAATGAGTAGAGAAGGACCCACAGTATTATCGAGGAGCCTATGTATGAGCCGTACTTGAAGTTGCGGAACATGTACTTGCTGCTCCTTGCGTCAAATATCCTGCCCAGCAGGTACAGGAACAAAACTATCGGAAGCAGCAGCAAAAAGCCCTCTATTGCAAACGCAGCTGTGCTAAGCGGATCGGTCCCGATGTTTGCCTGGGAGAGGTAGTTGCCATAGCCGATTAGCACGCTTGCGAAAGTGAATATTATCGCGCTGAGATAGAAGACAAAGCTGATTCTCTCGACGCTAAAGCCGAATCCTCTGAAAGAGTTGAGGAACATGTCCTCGAGGCCGAATCCCTTGAGCACAAGGTATATTCCTATCAGCGCAACCGGAGGCTCCCAGCCCAAGCCCAGCGCAAAGCTGACCGCAAAGAGAAGGAACAGTATCGCAGGTATGCCGAAGACTATCCTTGCATAGTGCGGCTCTTTGAGCTTTTCGAGTATCACAAAGTACGTGTTCTCGAGCTGCTCGGCCTGCTTCATCGTGACCGTCTTTACGCTGTTTATCTTGATGCGCGACTCTATTATCGGAAGCACCCTGCTGTCGCTTGCCCCGTCTGTGATGAATATGCATGCGTCAACCTTGTAGCTGGCCAAGACGAGCTCGAGCTGCCGAGATATCTCCCGATCGGCGTCGTACCCTTCGGTCTCGGTGCCTGTTATCGAGGCGATGTTCACCGAATAGCCCTCCTTTTTGAGGTCATCGTACATCCTCACAGCCTGGAACATTGTGTTTCCATCGGTATCCTCGGGGTCTGCCAAGATCAGCTGGTTTGCTGCGCTGAGGTTCTGCACCCTTCCCATGACCGGGCCGCTGATCTTGGTCTTGCGATAAAGGTCGTTGTCGACGTCTATCGTAAGTATTAGCAGGCGCTCGTTCTTGTCCTTTGAGATGGTCTTCCCCCTTGGCATCCTATCAGTATAGCTTTAGAAAAACCTTATATTTAAAACCTTTCGCCGAGTGCGCAGGCGTGGCGCAGGTCACTTCTTTGGCCTGTAGCGAACGCTGATTCCGGTCTGGCCGAAATGGTAGAGCAGTTTGTCGTAGTGTGTTAGGAACACGACAGTAAGGAAAAGTATCGTTGTCATCACTATCACGCCGCTGAGGGCGACGTTTAGAACCCACTGCACGCTCAGAAGGCTCTGGCTGCCGGTGTTTATGGTTATCAATGTGACGATGCTTATCGCAAAATCAAGCGCGAGCGAACCGTATGCTATTAGCTCTATTAGTCTCTTTACCTTCGCTATCCTATATGCGTTGGTCGGGCGCATGGTTCTCGCTCAACTATGCCTCGTAAGATTTATTAACTCTCTCTAGCAAACTGTGCCTTCCACTTTTCACTTTTCCAAATGAAACAAACACTAGCCAATGTATTTAAAACGGGAAAAAGGCAACACTTTCATGTTAAACTTAAAGCAGAGGACGACCTTCAATCGGATAGTCTCCGCATACGACTTCAAGCGCGACATTAGGGACCCAGACAACAGGTGGATGTGCCTTAGCGTTACAGTTTCCGAGGGGATAGAGAACCATACCTTCGACATACTCGCCACAAGGCCGAAGAATCGCGTGCAGGAAGATACGAGGAGGTCTGTTGCGATGCTGAAGGTGATTTTAGACCACCTCAAAAGCCCGGAGATTGCCATATTCCCGCTCGGGAGCAGGAAGGTGTACCAGAATCCTGACATGAAACCGTATCCTGAGCCGGTAAATGGAGAAGAAAGGAGCAGGGAGATAGGCTTTAGGCTGCTTTCGCAGCTAAGGACCGCTTTTTTTGACAGTTCCATAAAGATCGATGGGGAGAACAGGCTCTTGGCGGTGCTCAAGGAAGTCGTCGAAGTTCCGCATCCTGAAACGGGCGACACAATGTATAACAGGGAAATCTACTACAGGCTAGAGCTGAACTTGGGCGGCCTGGGCCTCTCGGGCTTGCTTGCGAGCAACAGGGAGTAGTTTATTTTACAAAACAAAACCAAGCAATAAGTTTTTATTTATAGCATAATTAGAATTATTTCATCCAGATGCAGTGATTCTTTAACGGTCGTAAGAAATGAGTGAAATCAACCAATTTTTAAGCGAGATAGAGCAAACGCTCTCTTGCGGCA
>JAGWHG010000018.1 GCA_028866975.1 Microcaldota archaeon
CCGTTTTTTACCAAAATCTTTGATATGCCGGTGTCGATCAGCAATTTGACAAACTCTTCGCGATATGCGGCTGCTCTGGCCTCGTCCATTATCAGAACTTTGTAGTCGAGCATGTCAAAGCATGTCCTTCCGTCAGGTTCCTGCTTTACCACGGACTTGCCATCCTGATTTATAGAACAAGTGCACTGTGTTGCTATCTGTATGAGCCTGTCGCGTTTTTCTTTGTCCGTATGAGCACCAATAATATTGAATTGTCCCGCTTTTATACCTTGTGGGAATTCCTGTTTCTTGCAGGGTTTGTACCATCCACAACGCATATCTGTTCGTACTCCGCTATGTCTGCGCTTAAGCCGAGCTTGGAAAGTTCGTGCCTGACGCGCGCATCGAGCACGTCGACTGCAACCTTGAGGCTGTGGGTGAACCAATCCTTTGAGAAGTGTTTCTCAAATGGCCCGATGAACGATTCGGTGACGACCATATAGCCCTGGCCGCTGCCCCTTCTCACTTCGTAGAGGTCAACCCTCACAAGGCCGTTTGCCCCGTCTTTCTGGTCGCATCTTGGATCGACAACTTTCCATTCCTTGCCTTCGTGCTCAACGGCCTTGAGAGTGAACCTGTCCCCTTTTACTTCATAGGCAAATCCGTTGCTTATCTTGTGGCTGCTGTTTATTTTAGTGAAATTCTTTCCAGTCATGGTCGCATCTTTTTGCAGGGTCTGCTGTTAGCTAAGCTGTAAGACTGGCTTGGTATTTATAGATTAGCCATCGGTTTGTCTGCTTTGATTGCATTAAAAAAGGATTGGGGTTGCAGGGATTTGAACCCTGACTTGCTGGTAACGCCAATTCACAAATCTTCGCTCCAAATTTAAGTCATCGCATTTCGCTCTTATATTCGCATGAATATCTGGAGCCAGCCGCGCTGCCAGGTTACGCAACAACCCCGCACTTTCCTTATGAATACCAAGATATTTATTCTAGCTCATGCTGTTTGTATTGGGAATATGGCAAAGACGCTCTACAACGACAAATGGATGACCATAACCGAGCATGTTGTAAACATTCGTGGCAGGAAGGTAAAGATACAACGATACAGACAGATAGATGTGGTTGTTATCCTGCCCGTGCTAGACGATGGCAACTTTATCATGGAGAGGCAGTACAGATATGGCATAAACAAGTACCTCACCGAATTCCCTGCCGGCCTTATAGAAAAGGGGGAAAAACCGATAGATGCGGCAAGGCGAGAACTTGAAGAGGAGACGGGCTACAAAGCAGGCAAAATAAGATTGATGTTCAAGGAGTTCTACAACCCCGCAATGAGCAGCAGGGTCTACCACTACTTTGTTGCCGAGAAGCTAAAGAAAAGCAAGAGGCATCTTGACAGGGACGAGATAATAAACGTGGTGAAAGTCAGCCCGAAGCGCGTCGAGGCCATGATAAAAAGCCGCAAGCTCATTGACCACAAGTCAATTGCAAGCTATCTTTACTATGGCAACTACATAGCAAAGTGATATTTTATGATAAAGTGCGTACTCTTTGACCTCGGCGGAGTCGTGGTTGATTTCTCAGACGAGGATTACTACAGATACCTAGCAAAGCAGGGCAAGCTGAGCCCCGAGCAGGTTTACAAGAAGCTTGATCCGCTTTATCGCAGGATCTTCATGGGGCTGATACGCATAGACTTCTTTGAGAGGGAGGTTGCAAGGATATTGAAAATCGAAAGGAGCAAGGTGAAGTGGATCGAGTTCTACGAGTCGCATGTCAAGCTGAATGAAAAGATGATGCAACTTGTCAGGAAACTGAGGAAGAATTACAAGGTGGCATTCCTCTCAAATGTGGACTACAGCAGATACGACATAGCTATGTCGATGCTCAACCTTAAGGAATTCGACTATCATTTCGCGTCGTGCTACATCGGGAAAAACAAGCCCGATCCAGAAGTGTACAGGTATGTGCTGAAAAGGATGAGGATGAAGCCGTCGGAAGTTGTGTTCATAGACAACTTGAATGTGAACGTTATCGGCGCTGCGAGCGTCGGGATAAGATCGATATGGTTCATGGGCAGCATGTCGGAATTGACCAAGAAGCTGCGCAGCTTCGGAGTTAAGGCTTGATCTAATGTCGCTGCTTGGGAAAATTGGCGTAATCTTTGCGATGCAGTGGATAGGCGGCATATCAGAGGAGGATGTGCTCAGGGCTGCGATGGGGATAAATGCGCAGCGTAAATCGGCAATACTAAACTATTTGGGCGAAAACTATAGGGATGCAAAGAGCATCAGAAAGAGTGTCAGGATATACATGGACCTGCTTAGGGAAATGGATAGAAGAGGCGTAAGGGGCAGCATATCGGTGAAACCCTCACAGCTCGGAATACTAATAAGCGATGCGGAGTTTCATTCCAACTATCTGCGAATAGTCGGCCTTGCAAAGAGGCTAGGACTTGTGGTTTGGGTCGACATAGAGGAGTATCCATACGTTGAGAGGACACACAAGGTCGTGATGCAGGTTTTACGTAAATACAAGAATACGGGAATTGCAATTCAGGCCAGGCTCAAAAGGAGCATGGCAGACGCCAAAGAGATTGCAAGGGCCAAAGGCCTAATCAGGCTTGTCAAAGGCGCTTATGCAGAGCCTAAGAGCAGGGCGTACATCGGCAGGGAGGAGATACGCAAGAACTACCTTCGCATAATGGAGGAGATGTTTAGGATGAGGGCCAGGCTCATGGTCGCGACGCACGATGAATACCTCATATATAAAGCTGTTTCACTCGAAAAGAGATACAAGAAAAGGGCAATGTTTGGCATGCTCAAGGGAATACGCGGCAAGCTTGCAGACAAGCTTGTATCCGCTGGAGAGGATGTGCACATCTACGTCCCATTCGGTGAGGAATGGCTTGCGTATTCGATGAGAAGGCTGCAGGAGGAGGGCCATGCAATGCTCCTTGTAAGGTCGATATTTGAGCAATGAGGTGTTTGGTTGGCAAAGAAGGAAATTGATGACAAGGGCATAACCGTCAAGAAGTCCGAGAACTTCTCCGAGTGGTACGTGCAGGTCCTTCTCAAATCGGAATTCATAGACTACACCGATGTTTCTGGCGCTCTCGCATACAGACCGTCTTCGTATGCTGTTTGGGAGACGATATCAGAAGCAGTCGACAAAGAATTCAAGAAGATAGGCGTGCAGAACGTCTATTTCCCGATGTTCATACCTGAGAGATATTTGCAAAAGGAGAAGGAGATGCTTGAGGGCTTCACGCCAGAGGTTGCTTGGGTGACGCATGCCGGCGAGACGAAGCTAAGCGAGAGGCTTGCCGTCAGGCCGACTTCCGAGACGATAATGTACGCGAGCTATTCGAAGTGGATAAGGTCATGGAGGGACCTGCCCATGAGATACAATCAGTGGAACAATGTCGTGCGATGGGAGTTCAAGGACCCTACGCCATTCATTCGCGGCAGGGAGTTCCTTTGGAATGAGGGGCACACCGTCTTTGCAACCGACAAGGAGGCTATGGCGGAACGCGATGTGATACTTTCGATATATCGCAACGTGCTAAAGGACTTCTTGGCCCTGCCAGGAGTTGTGGGCCAAAAGACAAGCAAGGAGAAGTTCCCCGGGGCCGTGGCGAGCTATAGCATCGAACAGCTGATGCCTGACATGCTTGTCGTACAGGGGCCTGATTTCCATTTTGACGGCCAGACGTTCTCCAAGGCGTTTGACATAAAGTTCCTAGATAAAGAGGGCAACACGTCATACGCATGGCAGAACACCTACGCCATATCGACAAGGGTGGTCGGGGTCATGGTGGCAACGCACAGCGATGACAAGGGTCTGGTCCTGCCGCCAAGGGTTGCGCAGGTGCAGGTGATGATCGTCCCGATATACAAAAATGAGAATAGAGACGAGGTACTCAAATATGCAAGCGGAATCTTTGACATGCTAAAGGACAGCTTCAGAGTGCGCATCGATACTCGTGAAGGCTATTCGCCAGGCTTTAAGTTCAATGAATGGGAGCTCAAAGGAGTGCCTGTCAGAATAGAGGTTGGCGCAAAGGAGATGGAAAAGGGACAGGTGGTGATTGCAAGGAGAGATACTGGAGCAAAGACAGAGACAGACACCGGCAGCATAGTCGGTAAGCTAAATGCACTTCTTGACGATATGCAAAGAAGCCTCTACAAAAAGGCCGAGGAGTTCCTTGCGGCAAATACCCACACCGTAAAGGACTATGAGGATTTGAAGAAGACCTTGTCTGTGAAAGGGGGCATAATACACGCACCATGGTGCGAAGACAGGGAGTGCGAGGACAAGGTCAAGGAGGAGACTGGCGCAAAGATAACTAATATTCCTTTCGAGCAAGGAAAGCTCGGGGCAAAATGCATTTACTGCGGAAAGAAGGCCAAGGTCATGGCGAACTTTGCAAAGTCATACTAAACACTACAAAAATATTACCAGGCATGCTAAAACCACTGCATTGAGAAGAAGTAGCCTTGGGATTTCCTGTGCCGCACTCGCAGATTTTCTGTTCTTGCCTGCCCATAATGCAAGCAAATATGTGCAAGCAACGGCGAGCACTAGCGGATACAGCCTTGTTATCCCAAATATGGTCATTGCAACAAGTGCGGATATCGATACGCAGAGAATAGAAACAAATCCCATAATGGCCCAGTACTTGTTCTTTGGCCTTTGATACAGCCTTCTGATATCAGTCATAGCACCACGTAGAGCGCAAGAGATGCGGCGAAAAGCGCAAGCAGTGGGGCAGCGTGGCTGTGCACCCAGGCATTCGTTTGTTTTGGAGAGGAAAAGAGCGTCAAAATCCTGACGCTCAATATTGACATTGCAGCAAATCCGCTGAGCAGAGCCACGATGTACATGAACTGCCTGACTAGGATCATTCTGCCACCATAATCTTGAGGCCTGAGCCGAGCATGTATGAAATGAGTATGCCGCCAAGTGGTGATTTCTCTGTAATGGCGCTTGCAAATCTGCCCAGATGAGTTGCTGTTAGGGAAACGCTAGCTGGTTTGACCTTGCTACCTAAGTAAAGTTTTGCAAATGAGTTTAGTTTTGCAACGCCGAGCCTTTCGAAAGCAAGGCGTTCTATTGCGCCAGACTCCATCTCTTCTGGGAATATCCCGTTGATTATCAGGGAATCGTACATCTCATTTGGTTGCTTGTGCGCATTTGGTTGCAAAGGCACGAATCTGGGGCCATGATGCTGCAGTATGAAGCGTTTGGAGTAAGGATTGAATCGCGTTGCTACTAGCAGCAGCAGGGCGCCTGCAAAAATCGGCAGCTCCTCAAGTAATATGCTCCAAGTTATG
This sequence comes from Microcaldota archaeon, assembly GCA_028866975.1. Classification (GTDB taxonomy): domain Archaea; phylum Micrarchaeota; class Micrarchaeia; order Micrarchaeales; family CABMGC01; genus JAGWGI01. Next base: position 5,321 of record JAGWHG010000018.1, read on the forward strand.
CTCATTGCCTCACCACCCTCAGGCTGCCATGCTGCTCTATTGCACGATAACCTCTCCCCAAGAGCAACTTCGATGCCGACCTTATCATCGCGTCGCTTACGCAGTATTTCTTTGCAAGGGCATCAATCTTGATTGGCTTATCCTGTGAATCGATGATTAGCAGGCGTGCGCACATGCTACGAATTGTCTCTTCGGATACATTCAGAGCCTGCTTTAGCGACGCGATCTCCGAGATGAGAAGGTTTATCCTCTTTGCAAGCACCGTGCTTGCATCGCGGCCATTTGGCTTTGCGCTATTGTGCACAACATTATGCAACTCCCTGCCGGCAAGCTCCGATACAAGGTATGGAAATATGCTCTCGATGCAAACATCGTAGCACTCTCCAACAAATGCTGCTATGCCAAGCATCTCAAGCAGGGCCTCGCGCATCAGATAGACTGGAGAGGCTGCAGAGCGTATCTCTTCAACAATCGCATTCCTGCCGAATGTGAAGATGTACAGATTGCCATCGCTACTTATCGCATATTTTGCTGCCGTTCCGTCGGAGACCATCTTTAGCCCAGGATGGTTGCTTAGCACAGCATGCAAATCTGCGAGGGTAGAGGTTAGCTTTGCCTGCAGAGGTATTCTCATAACAAAACCTTGCTCACTCATGCGACTCAGCCGTTTTCAATTGCCACAAATGCAGGGCCTGCGGGCACCTTCTCTCCAGAGCGGTTCTGCAGATACAAGACTGCGCAGCATCCGCGCTCAAGCGACCTGAGCCTGCTCAGCGATGGCTGCGTCTCCTCTATTCCAAGGTCGGTCAGCGCATACTTTGCAACGTCGGCGCTCTGGCGGAAGTAGAATTTTGTCTGACAGAGGCGCCTTATGCTCGCTGTGACATCAGTTATGCTGTGCGTTATCAGCAGAAGGCCGACGCCGCGCTTGCGAAAATCCTGTATCCTCTGCTTTAGGTCCACTACGACTGGCGAGGTCTCCATGTGCGAGAAGATGAGCTGCGCCTCCTCGAGCGCTATCTCAACCCTTAGATCATTATCGCCGCGCTCGTCGAATGAGTCTAGGAATGCATATAGTTGGTTGAGTATGAGGGCATAGAAGAACTGCTTCATGCTATTGCTCACATCGGAGAGGTCAAATACTGCGCCCTTCCCAAAGACCTCTGCAAAGTCTATGCCCATAACTGAGGAAAATTCGGGGCGCGATATGATGTGCCGCATTCCTTCAAGCGCAGCCTTTACGTTCTCGCCGTGCTTGGTGTACTTGACAGTGCCCTTCTTTGTCCTCTTGCCGTGCTGCTCTATTATCTCCTCTTCTATAGCAGAGTAGAGTTTTGTCGGATCGGGGCAGAGATCCTTGCCGTACACCTTCCTAAAAGCTGCAAGAAGGCACTTCTCCATGGAGTTTTGGTACGGCCCCGCATTCGACGCCGATGCGATCAGCATCGCAAGGTTCTCGGAGAACTTATCCCTAAGGATTGCGTTCTCGCACCTAAAGAAGTTGATTGGTATGTTCGAATTGTAGATCTTCACCAGATATAGGCCGTTGCTCTTAGCGAAGTCGGCCCACTCCTTTGTAGGGGAGATAACGACTGTGCTTGCCCCTTTTTCTTTGTGGAGCTTCGATAGAAGCGACATCGACGCAAATGTCTTTCCCGTTCCGGGCAAGCCAGTAATTATCATGCCAAGGTTCAGTGTGCTGCTCTCTAGTAGCATCTCGGATTCGGATTCCGATATGGAATCTTTGAGGAATGTGCCGATCTTCAGGCCGCTAGTTTGCTTATTCGGCACCTGCGCGCGTATTTGCGGGACCCTTGCTATTTGGTCTGCGAAGGTTATGAATCGATTTACTGCATGGTAGCCAAACGGAATCGCATCGATACTGCCAAGTTCTTCATGCATTCCTGCAATATCGATGCACTTGAGCTTTATTTTCTCGAAAACCCTGGCTTTCGATCTGATGTATTCTTCTAGCTTGGCTTTGCTGCCGTCTATTACCAGCAGCACTTTGTACGACATGTGGTTTGAATCTTCGATCTGGTTCAGCGATTCGAGGAGGGAAATCAGCATGTTCCTCTCCCCCGAATCGTAGTACAGCTCCGTCTGCTTGGACTGCGATGCGCCTCGCCCTCCTGCCACGAGAGTCTGCCTTACCTCTTTTGCGCTAAGCAGGCTCTCTACCGCACCTTTGATGGCTTCAGTGTGGGCTTTTTGCGCCTTTGAAAGCGAGACGTACAATCTTGCGTCTTGGCTTGCCAGAACCTGCCAGATACTAGAGAAGATCGGTCTTGTGTCCGCAGAAAAAACGACAAGGGCTTCGGGGTCGCTGAGTGTGGGAAGCGCGCATTCTTCGAAGTTGAATCCGGGCATTCCGTTCTTTATCCTCGCGCACAGAGAATCGTCGTCGGTTATTATCTCGGTGTGCAAAGCGCCTAGATCACTGCATATCATCAATTTCGAACCGAGGAGATAATCTGAGATGTCTATGCCATCTACAGTGAATGGCAGTGAACTTATCTTATAACACTTCAATATCGCCACAGTGGGCATATGCGATTCTGGTTCTTAATGGGGTATGGAAAAATTTCGGAATTTTAGCGGACATTTTTTAACTATTTGCGCAATCTCCTTGCTTTGCAGCATCGAGTTGGGATTGTAGGGTAAACTTATAAGCGTTTGATGAGCTTTAGAAGCATGGAGACGGCGTTGAAGAAGGAGATGAATAGAACATATGCTCCGGCATTGGACCTGAGCATATCGGTAATGCCAAGGGACAAAGTCACGCTTGTCGGAAAGGACGGGAAGAAGATCGACTTGGACAATAGCGTCGTGAAGATACTGATACACAAAGACGAAGTCGAGATAAAGTAGCTACATCTCCTTAGTGCTTGCATCCAATGGCTTGTGCTCGAATGCGAACACCGCCCCTTTTATCGCCCTCATCGAGAGCGTTGCGCAGTGCAGCCTGCCAGGGCCAGGATCTATCCCTATCACGTTGAGCACTGTCGAAACGTTCATCTTCTCTATCTCCTCTAGAGTCTTTCCTTTTATGAAATCTGTAATCATGCTTGCGCTTGCCATGCTGATTGCGCAGCCGTCGCCGTCGAACTTGACGTCCTCGACCTTGCCATCCTTCATCTTCAGATAGATGGTTAGCGTGTCTCCGCAGGTGACATTTTCCTCGTGCATGTGCACGCTTGGGTCCTCCATCTTGCCCTTGTTATGAGGGCGCTCGTAGTACTGTATGAGCCTTTCTGCGTATATGTCAAGTGACATTCCTATCACACTGATTATGTGGGGGATAGTTATAAAATTGGTTTAGCCCACCCATTCTCTCTTGAAAAGGAACGGTGCTATCCTGTGCGCGATCGAGGCCAGAATGTGGTTTATCCTGTGGCGCAGCTTGTAGATTATCGCCGCCACAACCACGCTTATCACTATTCCCGCAATGACATCTGTGAAGTAGTGCACCCCGAGGTACACCCTGCCAAACAGCACAAGTGCCAGCCATATCAGGTACATCCACCTCAGGTACCTATACCCTTTTATGAAAAACAGCAGCCCGCTCAGCGTGGAGGCGTGGTTGCTTGGAAATCCAAACCCTGATTCGCAATAGCCCCCTGTCCATGGAAGTGGCTGGGCGGTGCAGGGCCTCGGCTCTTTGACAATGTCCTTTATTATCTCGTCTGCCACTGCGAGGAGCACAGCAGCGGCTGCAAACGAAAAAACATTCTTGTCCTTCCTTAGGTACAAGTACAGGATAATTGCAAGGAGGACGACGTAGTAGCTTGGCGCAAGATACTGCATCGTAGCAGTCAGCGCTGGGCTCGCCACAGAGCCTGCCGCCTGGAATGCCGCATTGTTGAGCGAGTCGAATATGCCCATTGAGCATCCTTTCTCTATTCGATTATAAATACTTTCGATTTGGGATAATATCATGAAGTCTGTAATAGTCGACACTAGCTCTATTCTCTTCGGGCTTTCGAAGGGTTTTGACACCTTCCAAAGGCTCAAAGAGGAATTCCCTGCCTGCAGGATCTGCATACCTAGCGGAGTCATAAGAGAACTGAGGAAGTTTGCGAAGGGCAAGAAAAAGGAGAGCAAATATGCTAATGTGGCGCTGGCGCTGCTCAAAAAGCACAACATTGTGATTGTAAGGGGCAATGAGTATGTCGACACATGGATTGTGAAACATGCAGCAAAGTATGCGATTGTCTGCACCAACGACTTGGCGCTCAAGCGCAGGCTGAAATCGAGGAATCTGATGGCGGTAAGTATTTTGATGAACGGCTCTTTTCGGTGAACTAAACGAACAATAAGTAACGAATATAAACCACGCCCAGAACATGCTATTGTTTGCATGCAGCGCGAATACAGGATACTAAACGTCAACGAGCTGGGCGGCAACAAGCTCATCGAAGCGGCAAAGCAGACAGCAGGGCACATCGCTTCGCTTAGCAAGATAATTTCCGATAACAAGCCCAGACTTGAGGAGCTCAGGTCAAAGAATTTTGGGGCGAGGGGCGGCGAAGAATACGACTTCAAAGATCTGATGAGGGAGGACATAGAGAGGTGGAATCGCAGGGACATTGAGGAATTGGAAAATGTCAGCCTCCGCACGCACGAGCTGCTCAAGGGCGCAAAAAAGCAGCTAGACAAAGAGGTTTACGCAGCGTATAGGACAACAGACCAGGGCAGGCACAGCTTTTCCGACTATAAGACCGTAAGGAACTATGCGATAGTGTTTGGAAGCCTGCTGGCAACTGCGACTGCGGTTATCATAGAGGGGCGCGTGAACCTTGCCGCAAACCCTGTCACGACAAGCAGCGTCACAGGGCTTGCATTTGAGATACTGCTTGGGGCGGGAACTGCTGTGACCGGCGCGCTTGCAAGGGCCGAGAGGCGCTATTTCAGGGAAGGGGTAAAAGAGCTCATGCACTACCTTACCACAGGTGCAGGCTAAAGCAACCCTATTTATTCCTATCCTTCCATATTATTGTGCTAATGCTTAGGTGAGCCGTTGTATTACGTACACACTATTAAAGACACGCTCAGCGTGCCCCCAGCCTATTTCGGATCCGACATAGAGGATGCCGCAGCGCAGGTCCTTCGAAACAAGTACGAGAGGGTAATAGATAGGGACATGGGAGTCATACTTGCGGTATTCAATGTTCGGGACATAAGCGACGGATTCATACTTCCCGGAGACCCCAACACCCACCACGACGTCACATTTGATGTCCTTGCTTTCACGCTCGAAGTCGAGGAGGTTGTAATCGGCGAGGTCTCAGAGCTCGTGGAGTTCGGATGCTTCGTAAGGATTGGACCGCTAGACGGCCTTGTGCACCTCTCGCAGATAACCAGCGACTTCATAAATTACGACAGAAAGACCGGCGTGTTCAGCTCTAGAAACACAGGCAAGACGCTAAAGAAGGGAGATACGGTATATGCAAAGGTATCGACGATTAGCATAAAGAACAGCGTCAAGGATTCCAAGATTGCGCTCACAATGAGGCCTGAGGGCCTTGGCAAGCCGGAATGGGTCACGGAAAAGCCAAGGCAGGTCAAGGAGGGGCCTAGGAAGAGAGGCAGGAGATAATGGACAAGGCGTGCAAGAAGTGCAGGTTCATAATAGCTCAAGGGGAGCTCTGCCCGCAGTGCGGCGGAACTGAACTCACTTCCAAGTGGCACGGGTACATCGTAGTGCTAAACGCAGAGAAGTCAGAGATTGCAAAGAAGCTGGAGATCAAGGTAAACGGCACGTACGCTCTGAGCATTGCAGAGTAGAGTCATCGATGGTTGGATGGCAAGGGAAGTCAGGGTAGGCTTCAAGGACTATTTTCTTATTTCCATAATCTATCTTGCGATAGCGCTCGTGATGTTCTGGCCGGTGGCGATAAATCCCGCGGGCATGATAACAGGCGGAGTGCCGAACTCGATATTTCAGGGCAGCGGCGATTCTTATCAGAACCTCTGGACACTGTGGTGGGTGAATTACGCAATCTTCACGCTGCATGTCACGCCATACTTTACACACCTGCTCTACGCGCCTATAGGCGCTAGCCTCGTGACTGAGACGCTCTCGCCGTTCGCTGCGCTCTTCAGCCTGCCATTCCAGGCGGTAAGCCTCGGGTTTGCATACAACGTGATATTCTTCTTGGACTTTGTGCTGAGCGGACTTTTCATGTTTTTGCTCGCAGACCACATCGTCAAGAACAGATACGCTGCATTCATAGCCGGCATTGTTTTTGCCTTCAGCCCGTTCCATCTGATGCACGCAGGCGTAGGCCATCTCAACTGGGACAGCATACAGTTCCTCCCGCTGTTTGTTCTCCTTCTCCTAAGGATGATTGAGGAGAAAAAGGCGGTCTATGCCGCAGGTGCTGGAGTGTGCCTTGCGCTCGTCACATTCTTTGGGGATCCGGAGCAGGCGATAATAGCCCTCATGTTCGTTGTGATGTTCCTGCTGCTCAAATTATCAGATAAGAAGTACAGGGAAAGCGTGCTTAGCGCGCGCTTCGCCATAAATTCGCTTGTCGTCATAGTAGTTGCCGCAGTTATCTGCTCGCCATTCCTTGTGCCGATCGCCTACGGGATAGCACATGGCGCACTCGCCGCTGCAAACCAGTACAACACGATAAAGTCCTACATGATATCGAGCAATCCCATCCTCTCGTTCTTCTTGCCGAGCCCTTACAATAACTTCTTCAGCTGGATTTCTGCTAGCTACAGCTCGGTTTACGTGGTCAACCCTACAGAGAGGGTGGCGTACATAGGCTATGCGGCCCTAGCTCTTGCCCTCCTTGCGATTTGGGGCGATAGAAATGGCAGGTTCGCCACAACGTTTGCATGGGTTGTGATAGCCCTCTTCTTTGCATGGCTCTCACTCGGCCCTTATGTACAGCTGGGCAGCTATTCCGACCCGAATTCCGGCTCTGTTCCTGGAATATATCCTGCGATAACTGCAATACCCATTGCAAATCTCGTGAGGGAGCCTGCAAGGTTTGAGATGGTTGTGACGCTTGCGCTTGCGATACTTTCAGCGATAGGCCTCAAAGAGCTATTCGCCATCAGAAAGGTGAAGGACAGCGACGCTGCCAGATATCTGACCATCATCGTGGCGATAATCATGCTGATAGAGTACAACGGCATCCCGATTACGCAGTCTTTCATCAACTCGTACTTCTTCAACCTCAACATATCGAGCGGCTACAACCTGATTGCACAGAACAGCTCAAACTTTGCGGTCATGATACTTCCGACAATACAAAACATCGGAGAAAACCCGACGGTATTCCATCCGCAGCTCTATACCGGGCTTTCGATGTACTACCAGACGGTTTTCAGAAAGCCGATAATAGGCGGATACACTTCGAGAGTCAACTATACGCAGCAGTTGCAGGCGCTGGAAATTCCGATATCAGTATACGGCAGCTTCCTGCAGAGGGGAATAAACTTCGCATACACCTCGCCGGTGCTGGAGAACTACTCGAATCTTACGCTTTACTGGCTTGGAAGGTACAATGTAGCATATGTCCCTGTGATAAAGGGTGCATACAGCCAGCAGAATGCTACGGTACTGGATAATGCGCTGGGCAA